>JBFHVM010000011.1:0-22921 GCA_041589495.1 Oleiphilaceae bacterium
TCTGGGCGATCAGCAATACGTCGAAGACTGCTTTGTTTGCTGTCGCCCGATAGAACTCGATATTGCGTTGGATGGAGAGGGCTTTCCCAGCGTGCAAGTAACAAGAGAAAACGAGTAACAGTATGCGTGCATTGCGCTAGACTCATTGAGAACAACGCCTGACACATCCAGGTAAAGGAAAACGTAATGTTGCAGTTTGAATGGCTAAGCTTCCCGCTGTTTAAGACAGGGGAATTCACAATCACAGTGGGACAGGTGTTCGCCTTCTTTTTAGTGCTGCTGGTCACCCTGATTATTTCCAAAGTGGTCAGAATGGCCATGCGACGCTTACGTTCACGGGAGTTTGTATTTAGTTCGGCTCAACTCTACGCCCTGGAGCGCATAGTTCACTACGTTATTCTGGTTGTTGGCTTTGTGGTTGCTCTTTCAACTGTGGGCATCGATGTAGGCAAGCTGGCGATATTGGCAGGTGCACTGGGTATTGGTATTGGGCTGGGCTTACAGAATATCGTCAATAACTTTGTGTCGGGCCTGGTTATATTGTTTGAGCGTTCGCTTAAAGTCGGTGATTTCATCGAGCTGAGTAATGGCTTGGTGGGCGAAGTGAAAGAAATCAATATGCGCTCCACGCTGATACGTACCAATGATAATGTGGATATTCTTATACCTAACGCAGAGGTCATAGGTAACCAGCTGACCAATTGGACCCTCGAAGAAAACATTCGCCGCTTTCGTATCAGCTTTGGCGTTGCCTATGGCAGTGATAAAGATGTCGTGAAAAAGGCGGCCTTGGAAGCAGCAGAATCGGTGCCTTATACGCTCAACAAACCAGGCCGTGAAACGTCCGTTTGGATGACTGGCTTTGGTGATAGTTCTCTGGATTTTATTTTGGCCGTTTGGGTTTCGCCCGAGCAGGTGAAGCGACCCACCGCGCTCACTTCGGATTATCTTTGGGCCATTGATGATGCCTTTCGTAAGTACGGCATCGAGATTCCATTCCCGCAGCGCGACTTGCATTTGCGCAGTGCGCCGGCAAGACTCAGCTTGGAAAAGTAGCAGTCGATTTCGCGTCGAGATGAATATCGACCGTCATGCATCTGTAGGTTGTCATTCATGCCAACAAGCCGCGCCCGCGAGTCGGCCAGCATCGCGTCGACATAAATGTCGACCTACGCAAGACTTAAATGCCCGGTTTGCAACCAAATTAGCGTATCTTCTGCGGTAAAGGGCTGATGACGAGAATAGGGTGGGTTTCGTAGCCAGGTACCGGCAGGGTAGCTGCCGGACTCATCCTGCAAGCAACCACGGATGACATAAATTTCTTCGCCACCCGGATGGGTATGATCTGGGAAACGCGAACCAGCTGGCCAGCGCACTAAGGCGACATGCTGGGTTTCAAAACTGTGCAAGGGCAACACTTGAAGCGATTGCCGCCCTGGCCGCCAGTCAGCAGAATGCGTATCGAAAGTAACCTGCTTACTGTCACCTTCAGCAAACTGATGCAGTTTAACGAAAATTACACAGCCCTGTTTAGAGAAGGGGGCATGCGTGTAACCGGGTGGTTTGTGCCAAACGCCTTGAGCGGGGCTTGGTTGCCACGGCATATCCCTGGTATTGCAGACCACGCGTTGACTGAAATCCATATTTAGCATGCTTGTACTCACTCGTTACCAGAGGGGGCTGCAGCAGTTTAGTATTGACATAAACAGATCTGTACAGCTATCCTGAAAAAGAGTACAGATCTGTACATTTGTGCGGGCAGAGTTCCTCAAATCGAAAATTCTCCCAAATAAGCTTAGGAGACGTCATGAAAATTGCGGTAACTAAAGATATGCCCGTGTTTAGTGCGAGCACCCAAAACAAGCATTCCTTATCGCTGGTTACAAACACGAATGCGCCGCTGACCAAGAGTGAAAAGGCTTGTGACGAGCTGTTAACCTGTTTAGCCCAGCAGGGCGACAAACGCGCATTCGATAAGCTGATGCTGAAACACCAAAGCGGCATGGTTCGTGCGGTTGGGCAGTACGTGAAAGACAGGGAGATGATCGCAGACATTGTGCAGGAAAGCTTTTTGCGTGCTTACCGGGCATTGGACCGTTTTCGCCGCGACAGCCAGTTCAGTACCTGGCTGTATCGCATAGCGGTCAATACGGCTTTGAATCACTTGTCGCAACAGAGCAAGCGCCAAATGGTTTCGGTACAGCTACCAGAAGACGATATATGGCAATTGGATCAGGTGGATCGCAATACCTTCGGACCGGAGCTCGAAATGGTTGCCCAACAAACCAGAGTCAGGCTGAGTAAGGAGTTCGGCAGGCTTCCTTTGGATTTGCGCACTGCGCTGGGATTGCGTGAGTTTGATGGCTTGAGCTATGAGCGCATTTCAGAACTCATGCATTGCCCTGTTGGCACCGTGCGTTCGCGCATAGCACGCGCCCGGCATCGTCTGGAATCGGCAGGGATAGTAAGCTTTTCATTTGCGTAATTCAGCCTTTGCAAACCATAACGAAACTTGGCAGGTATCGTTTTACAAGCAACTCTTTGCTTGCTACTGGAGAGGATAATGACCATTCAAGCGTGTTTACGGTCTTTCGATCCGGGTAAAGCGCACTGGGCGTACGAAACCTGGTTTCGCAACGGTTTTAAAAGTCATATGAACTATCTGGCGATGCTTGGACTGATTGAGTCGGATAGGCTACAGATTGAATGTGCCGTGGAGGGTTATTTGGCCGACTGAACGGTCTGTACCGTTGCGCACAAGTATGACAAGATGCAGGCAAACAAATCCTAGGCAGCAGGACCAGAAAATATGGCAGAGCGGAAGCGTGAGCACTTGTTGGTAACGGCATTGCAGCTGTTTAACGAGTACGGCTTTCATGCCACGGGTATCGATCGGGTACAGGCGGAATCCGGCGTATCCAAAACCACCATGTATAAATACTTCAAGTCCAAGGACGAGCTGATACAGGCTGCGTTGGAGATGCGACACGAGCAATTTAATGCCTGGATCAGCGAGCGCATGAATAGCCTGATTGCCAGTGATTATGCTGGGCGCGCTGATGGTCCTTTACTTGCTTTGTTTGACGCGCTCAATGAGTGGATTCACTCCGACAACTTCTTTGGCTGCAATTTTATTAATGCGACAGCGGAGTTCTCCGATGCCAATCATCCCATCCACCAGTATGCCTGTGAACATAAACGTTCAGTTCAGCAACTGGTGGAAGACAATCTACCCCCTTTAAACAGCGATACGAACGCAAACGAACTGGCCAAAGAAATCTGTCTATTGATTGATGGCGCCGTGGTGTGTGCACAGACCGGTCTCAAAGATTCTGCTACACGGGCCAAAGATATGGCCTTGCGCCTACTGGCCGGATATGGCTATTCCAACGCCGTATGATCAGTACAACGAGCGTCGCGGCTAGCAAGCCTCAGCGAGAAGATCTCGAAGCCTGCTATATGCGAGCAGTGCAACGTTACGTGGCTGCCCGGCGAGATGAAGTATCGGGTTTCGTTGATCGGCATTTCGGTTTAAAGGGTTCTCTACGCTTGCACAAGCAGGCCATTGGCTGGGATTTATTGCGCGCACCGGTAAATGCGATTGGCGGGCCATTGACGATCGTCGGAGACTTGACCGGGCGAGGCCTTGGTGTCGCCGGGCTCAAACGCACAGGAGAGCGTTTACGACAACGTCGCTTCATTCTCGAAACCGACGTTGGGCGTTATCTCAATTTTTTACTACACAGCGAGTTGCTGGCCTTACCCTATCAGGATGGCGCGTTTATCAGCCGGCATGATGCGCTGCTGGAAGAGTTATTGAGAGAACCTTTGCTGACACAACAGCTGGAGAACCTGCTTAACGCGATGGCGCCATTACGGGAGCAGGCTGATTTTACGGAACAGGTGGAACAGGTACTGGCCGAGTATGTGGATAGCCGGGTTGCTGCTGCTGAAATCACCAGCAACCTGTGCATGGCTGCCGGCGGCTGGTTGGCATTTAAAAAAATGACGCCGGGACTCGTTTCATTGAGTGGCGCGCTGGCGACAGGTATTGCACACCAGGCTGCCATTCACAGCTTTTGGGCAGGTCCTTGGGCCGCAAAACTATATTATGGTGTAGTGGGGGTGAGCACGCCCTGGGCATTGTCGGCGGGAGTGTTTGGCGCGTTGTTGATTCCCGCTTCATTTGTGGCGGCTTTTGCTGGCGTGTTGGCTGACCCCGTGCAGCGTCGCCTCGGCTGGCATCAAAAACGTCTGCATCGCATGCTGGATGGCCTGGAGCGGCAGCTAGTGGGCGAAGATGGACAACTCAGCCTGCGTGACCATTACGTTGCTCGCGTGTTCGACCTGTTCGACTGGAGCCAGGCGCTGATCAGGCTTGCCCGTCAGTCTTAAAAAAGCATGTCGGTTCCCAATCTGTACTGTCTCATGAGAGCAATGACCTTGGAGCGATTGCGTTGCATCCAATGATCAAAGCGCTCAATAAGTTGGCTATGTTTTAGCGTTGCCAAGTGGTACGAATAGTTATCAAAGCCTGCATCTGCTTCAAAGAAGATATTTTGCTCACCGCTCTGATTGCGCACCCATTCCCGAACGAAGTCCAAATGAGCATATACCGCGTCCACACGTCTGGCTTTCAGCATGGACAAAGATGCGTAAGTATCGATGGTGTAGAATATTTTGGGTTGTTGTATTAAAAATGAGGGGGTAATGTCGGGGAGCCAATACCCGGTCACTGTTGCGATGCGTTCAATGGGTTTGCCTAGATCGTATTGGGATCTCACGAAGCCCGAGCGGCTGATCATGACTACAGATGAAAACGTTAACGGGCCCGCCTCTGTATCGCTCCAGGCAGGGTTTGATGGCAAGATGAAATCGACTTCACCCGTTCGTATAAAGCTCTGGTAACGCTTAATGGGCATACCCAGCAGTGAAAACTGCATATCATGATCTTGCCCAAACCTCTCCATTAATGCCGGCAGATAGCCTCGCATTTTTCCTTGCGTGCTATCGTAGTGCGGATAGTAGTTTCCTTCGGGGAAGGCCACCACCAGCTCGCCTGCGAGTATTTGACTGTTCTGCATGAGGCAAAACAAAAAAATGAACCGAAAGAGCCACGGCTTGCTTTGCTGCATGGTGCGATCCTTGTGGCAAGGCATTTAATGACGGGCTTATGTTTATTCTTATAGCGCACTGTCGGCAGCATTAACAGTAAATATTGCTTCTGCGCTTGTTTTGTTTTTGTCGACGCTGAGGTACAGACCCTGATTAGTGAGGTGGGGGCGCAGGCTTTTAGCCAGTGCTCTTGCGGCTACGCGGCGATAAAACGGCAGCTGTGCCTGATACCAGGGCAATTGTGCATCAAGGCTTTGGTGGTGCTTCAAAAAATCGGCGACACGTTTGTAAAAAGAAAGTAGGGCTTGGGTAAGTTCTTCGGGTAACTCTCTCCCTTCTTTAAAACACACCTGCCAAACCCACTCACTGTCCATGTGGCATTCTGCGAAAAAATACCCTAAGCGGCCGGAGCGGTCGGCTTCAGGCTCAATCAGGCTGAGTTTCCATTGGTGTGCGTGGTAATAGAGATAATATGCCTGGCCCGGTTTTGGCTCAAAGTTAAAATGTGCAGATAACACCAGCGTACTGGCAAGGTAAGACTGCATCAGTTCGGCTTTATGACGTACTCTCATTGCACGAGGTGTTGCACTGTTTTGCAGCAACTCCAACACAGGGAGCGTCGCTTTTCCCTGAGGGTTTGGATTGGTGACTTTGGCAATGTTTTTCATCTACTACCTCGCAATTTTAGTGTAGATACGGACCTTCGTGCACATTGGTTTGTAATTTTTTACTGGTATTGAACATGGTGCCAGCTTTTGAGTAAGCAGGAACTATGGTTTAGAGTGTCGAAGGCGTGTTCAATAACTGAGCCAATCCATGCACCGTGTTATGTATGAGTATCTTTGTAATGTCGGCACTACCTTGGATACACTGCACGCTTTTTAGCAGTTAGG
This sequence comes from Oleiphilaceae bacterium, assembly GCA_041589495.1. Lineage (GTDB taxonomy): Bacteria > Pseudomonadota > Gammaproteobacteria > Pseudomonadales > Oleiphilaceae > PZPK01. The sequence continues at coordinate 6,009 of JBFHVM010000011.1, forward strand.
CATGATTATGCATATCCCTTCCAGATTTGAATTAAGCGACCAGCGACAGTGCGAAAAGATAATTCGCGACTACGGCTTTGGTGCCTTAGTGTTAGCCGACGAACAGGGCCTCGATGTGCATCACTTGCCCGTATACGTTTTGCCTGCAAAAACCGATACGCGCACTATCTTGCAATGCCATGTCGCAAGAGCCAATCGAGTATGGCAGAGAATCGGCGGCGGGCTTGAGGTAATGGCTGTCTTTCAGGGGCCTCATACCTATATTTCTCCGTCATGGTACCCTACGAAGCAAGAGACCGGCCGAGCAGTGCCCACCTGGAATTACCTGGCCGTGCATGCTCGAGGCCAGGCTCGAATCGTCGAAGATAGGCAGTGGCTATTGACGCATTTAAGAAACCTGAGCGATCAGCACGAAGCCGGTTTTGCGGAACCTTGGCGTCTCGATGATGCCCCACAGGACTATATCGAGGCCATGTTGCGTGCTCTAGTAGGTATTGAAATCAGGGTTGATTCGCTTGTCGGTCAATGTAAGGCCAGTCAGAACCAACCGCTCCAAAATCGCTCTGCAGTGAAGGCCCATCTGGCGCGGAGTGAACACAGCTATGCCAGGGCGATGGCTCTATTGATTACAGACGATTAGTCTGAAGGTATCAGCGTCTCTGTTTTTTCTTCACCTTCAACCCTAGTAAACGCTGAGAATACAGGGGAGTCGATCTGATTTGCTTGCGGGCATGCGCCGGCGTGACGTGTTCCGTCTCACATCTATTTAAAGCTTGAAATGGTGACAAATGATCCACATTTGTCACCAAACACCTCGAATGGTTTAGAATGCAGGCCATGAAATTTCGCGCGTATTCATTCTGCAGTCTGCTCTTCTGGTACATCTGTGTATCGGGCATGGCTGCGTGGCATTCCAGCGAGCACATCTTTACACAGGCTGCGATGTATTCTGAGCAGCATAATGGCTCACTCGCTCACGAGCATGACGCAGGCGTGGCAGAAGAACAACTGGCGCATGCCTTAGAGGCATTGTGTGAGGCCTGTCTGCTGTTTTCGCAGGTGAGTGCAGGGGCGACGTTCGCGCAGGTTATTGTCGATCCAGCACATCCCAGCTGGGAGAGGCTCAACGGCAAAAATGGCCTCTATGGGGCAGGAGTTGCCTTTTATCGGCCTCGAGCGCCGCCCAGTACAGCATAAAAGCCGTTTTCATTTTTGATCTTGTTTACCATGGATGCCAAGTGCATCGAACACGGGAATTATTTATGCGTGAATTTCACTTTTTAGCAGGACTTCTATTCGTATCTTTGACCTTTTCGCTACATGCTTTTGAGCGTGATCACGGAGCACACGAGCATGGCCATGCCATGTTGATGATGGTAGAGGAGGGCAATGAACTGCACATTAGTTTGCAATCACCAGCGATGAATATTGTGGGCTTTGAGCATCAACCTTCGAATGCCAGTCAACGACAGCAGGTAAACGAGGCTCGCAGCAGGCTGGAGAATGGCGCAGCACTGTTCGGTTTTAGTCAACAGGCAGAGTGCAAGCAGGAACACGTCAAGGTGGTATCGGCATTGTTGTTGAATGAGGAGAGCGCAATGGATTCGTCGCATCATCATGATCATAAAGACCTCGACAAGCATGAAGACCTGCAACAAGAGCATGGCCACCATAATGCGCATGAGCACCACGATGGGCCTAAGACTGTGCACAGTGAGTTTGAGGTAGAGTACCACTTTGTGTGTGAATCTCTTGGAGCACTGCGGACGGTCAGCGTTGGTTTGTTCAGGGCCTTCCCGGGCATAGAAGAAATTGAGGTGCAAATTGCTAATAAGTCAGGGCAGAAACTCATTGAACTGAATGCGGGCAACCCCTCATTGAACTGGTAAGGCAAATTTATGGATGAGGAGAACGTTCTCAATATTCGTAATCTGCAGTTTTGCTGGCCCTCGGGCCAGCGTGATGTACTGGATCTCGAAGCACTCAGCGTTGATGTTGGTGAGCGCGTATTTCTGCAGGGGCAGAGTGGCGCGGGTAAAACCACTTTGCTGGGATTAATCGCCGGCATTAATCATTCCGGTCGTGGCCAGATCGAGGTGCTGGGACGCTCGATGTCCGCCATGAGGCAGCGCCAGCGTGATCAGTTTCGTGCCGATCATATCGGGTTTATTTTTCAGCTGTTTAATCTGGTGCCTTATTTGTCCGTGCTGGATAACGTCACTTTGGCCTGTCGTTTTTCCAAATCACGCAGACAGCGTGCCGAGCAACAATCCGGCAGCCTTAACGAGGAAGCGCGCCGTTTATTGGATCATTTGTGTCTTGATGTGAGTGCGCTGGCGCATAAGCCTGCCGCTGAACTGAGTGTCGGGCAGCAGCAGCGAGTGGCAGCTGCCCGCGCCCTCATCGGTTCACCGGAGCTGTTAATTGCCGATGAGCCCACTTCGGCACTGGATGCCGATGCGGCGCAGGTGTTCTTGGATTTGTTAATGAGTGAATGCGAAGCGGCGGGGTCTAGCGTGCTTTTTGTAAGTCACGATGTCAGCCTGCAGGCGCATTTTGACCGAACTGTTCAACTGGCCCGCATCAATCGTGCAGCCATGCCAGTCCAGGAAGGGGGGCGGTTATGAATCTGTCCCTGTTGTGCAGTCTTACTCTGCAAAGCATGCGCAATCGCAAGTTTGCCGTGATTTTAACCATGCTTAGTATTGCCATGAGCGTGTTTCTCTTATTGAGTGCTGAAGCTATGCGCAAGGAAGCTCGGCAAAGTTTTGCCAACACCATCTCCGGTACGGACTTGATCGTGGGCGCACGCAGCGGTTCAGTGCAATTGCTCCTGTATTCGGTTTTTCGCATTGGCAATGCCACCAATAACATAGACTGGAAGAGCTATCAGGAGATTACCGCTCATCCTGCGGTCGAATGGGCGATTCCAGTCTCTCTGGGTGACTCGCACAAGGGTTACCGAGTGATGGGGACGACCCGTGATTATTTCGCGCATTACCGTTTTGGTGATCAGCGACACTTGGACTTTGAACAAGGGCGCGCTTTTGATGGCGTTTATGAGGCGGTTATTGGTGCTGAGGTCGCCAGATCTCTGGGTTATACCGTAGGGACAGAGCTGACGCTCTCCCATGGGCTGCAGGATACGCATTTTGCCAGACACGAAGATAAGCCCTTTCGTTTGGTGGGCATACTTGCGCCGACCGGAACTCCGGTGGACCGCACGATTCATGTCAGCTTGCAGGGTATTGAGGCCCTGCATATAGATTGGCAAAGCGGAGTGCGCTCAAGCAACACCGTTGACGCCGAAGAGGCCTTGGATCTTGATCTGCAACCAAAACAGATCACGGCTTTTATGCTGGGTCTCAAATCAAAGATGGCCGTTTTTCGCCTGCAGCGGGCGATTAATGAATACAAAAAAGAACCCTTGCTGGCGATTCTTCCCGGTATTGCCCTGAGTGAGCTCTGGCAATTGGTGGGGGGCGCAGAAAAGGCTTTATTGGTGATTGTTTTTTTTGTTTTGCTGAACAGTTTGGTCGGTATGATGTCGGTGATTCTGACCGGGCTTAATGAGCGCCGGCGTGAAATAGCTATCTTACGATCGCTCGGCGGTCGCCCCAGCCAAGTGTTTGTGTTGTTAACTATGGAGTCTTTTTTGTTTGCGGCTTTGGGCTGCCTGGCGGGGCTGCTATTTTATTTTGTTGCTATGGTATTGGCGCAACCCTTGTTATTGAGTTTTGGGCTGTATATTGCGCCACTGGTATTGAGTGTCACCCAGTTATGGATGTTGGCAGGGATTATCCTGCTCAGTCTCATCATAGGCAGTGTGCCGGGCTATCGCGCGTATCGTAGCTCGCTAGCCGATGGAATGAGCATCAAGTTGTAGGAGTCTGATGAATGAAACTTATTACCCTGTTGGTTTGTCTACTGAGCGCTTCGGCCTTAGTGCTGGCCGATGATTATCGTGAAATTGAATGGAAAGAACTGATGCCTGCGGGCTGGGAGCCGCCTGCTCCCGCCGAGTTTGTGTTTGGCGAAGAGGCGTTTGAAGTATCTGCTGAACCTGCTCCGGTTGTCGCCGAGCTGGACAAGCAGCTAGTAAAAATTCCTGGCTATATCATTCCCATCGAGTTCATCGGCGAGGGCGTCAGCGAATTTTTATTGGTGCCGTTCATGGGCGCTTGCATTCATGTTCCACCTCCGCCCGGCAACCAGATGGTTTATGTCAGTCTGGTAGAGCCTCTGGTCGAAGCTGACCTCTGGGCTCCGGTTTGGGCCAGTGGCGTATTGCATACGCAGAGCGCGGAAACCGAGTATGCGACGGCTGGTTATCACCTTAAAAACGCCGCGACAGAAGTTTACGAGTACTGAGTTTAAGCAGGCAGCATCAGGAAATAATAGGAGTGATTTGCGGAAGACGGGTCAGGTGAAATGGAGATGATGACCGATGCCAGCGCGAATGCGAGCCAAAGTTCAAGCGTCATGTCTGCTCGCTGTCGCCGTGTATGACTAGCACAATCGAAACCAGCCAGTTTACTTCTTTTGCCGTAAAACGCCGCTCAGATTTTTGCGAATTTTGTTTAAAAAAAAACAGCATTTTGCGCAATGATCTTGCGTATATTCACTATTCTTGTTGGGTCGACCTTCTGTGTTCGCAAAATAAAGACGAGTGTCATTGCTTGCCAACAATGGAGGCATGCCTTCGCCTTTCGTTAGAGGGGGATTTATGTCGTTTCATACACCTTAGGTTGGTAATTTGTTAATTCGCCAGTACAAATGCTAGGGCTATCCCAGTTGTTCCCGTTTCACCACGCTGGCTTTGGCCTTGCGTCGTTCCCATTGCAGGCGTTCCAGTTCTGGCTGACTGTAAAAAGCATCGACATGCCCCACGCATAAGTAGGCGACTAACTTGTGGGATTGATCCGCACCCAGCAGTCGGTTGACTTTCAGTGGGTCTAGAATGCTCACCCAGCCAATGCCAATATTCATGGCTCTGGCCATCAGCCACATATTCTGCACTGCACACACCACCGAATATTCGCCTGCCTGGGGCATGCTGGTCTGGCCCAGTATGGGGCCTTGCGCCTGTTTATAGTATACGGCGATGTTGACTGGCGCCGCCGTAATGCCCTCCAGTTTGAGCTGCTGGTATTGCGTTTGCCGCTCATTTTCGAACAGCTTGGCCGCGCTTGTATTTTCTCTTTCAAAAATATCCGCAACGACCTGTTTGGTTTTTGGCTCGCGAATGACCACAAAGCGCCAGGGTTGTGAAAAACCGACCGAAGGGGCCATGAGTCCGGCATCCAGAATTTGGTCCAATTCGGCTTCGCTCACAGGCTTATTGATAAAACGGTTACCGCGCACGTCGCGACGCGCCTGCATGATATTTCGTAAAAGCGATTCGTCCTGTTTGGAGAAGTGGGCGGTGCTGAATAGGGGTGAAGACGTCTCGGAGGTCACAACGAATTACTACGCAATTTGAGAGTGGGGAGTCTACCGTTTTAGTCTGACTTCCTCCATAGGGGAGACAGTTTTGCTTCGTACTCTAGCCTTCTCCGTTCCAGTTGCTTTATCACCGCTTCGCGTTCGGCTGGGGTGTAAGAGCGCCAGTGGCAAATCTCGTCCACATGTCTAAAACAGCCCATGCATATGTCGTGTTCATCAAGGCAGCATTGTCGTATGCAGGGTTGATCGTACTTTTCGTCGTTACTTGCCATTGCTGTTGCCGCGACTGGGGTAAAGACAGTATACACCTGTGAAGAGAATAGTTGTTTGCACGCCTCGTCGTTGCCCGTGCAGGGCTAGAAGCGTATTCTCCCGGTTTTAGCTTTTGGGCGTGGGATCTGCCATGAAGACATTTAAATCGTGCGAAGACCTGCGCCGTTTTATGGATATTGCGTCAAGCCGCCGTCAATTGATCAGTATGGGCGGGAAAACGGCGACATTGGTCGGCTTGGGTTTGAGTCTGGCGGGCGGTGCTCTGGATTTAAGTGGCGTATTTCCGGGTTTTATTGAATCCAGCCCTTATGAAGTATTCGGGCCTTACTATGAGGAGAACGCGCGTGAGCGATAGCCACATAATGCTGCTCGCTGATCTGGTTCTTGTTGCTCACGCACTATTTGTTTGTTTTGTCGTACTTTCGCTGCCGCTCATACTGCTGGGAGGCTATTTCAACTGGTCGTGGGTGCGTAACCGCATCTTTCGCTACGGCCATCTTCTCGCTATCGGCTTTGTGGTCGTGCAAACCTGGAGGGGGAAGATCTGTCCCTTAACCATATGGGAAAGTAAGCTGCGTATCGCGGCGGGTGAAATGCCCTACGAGCGTGGCTTTATTGCCGATTGGCTGCATAGCTTACTTTTTTATTCGGCGCCCCAGTGGGTGTTTGGGTTGGTCTATACCCTGTTCGCCGCACTAATCGTGATGGCTTGGTGGCGGGTACCGCCAGCTTCTAAAGTGTAGGTCGACATTTATGTCGACCCGATGTTGGCGGAGGAGCCGTGTTTAAGGCATTGCCCTGTAGGCCTGAGGACCAACCTAAAGCTCACATAGGCTCGTCGAGAATGGCTTCAATTTCATTCAGTGTATTGTGCAGTTTCTCGAGCCGACGATCACGCTTCTTGTTCATTTCGCGGGTTTTAGACACCACAATATCCAACTCGTGGGCAGTGATATGCTCGTGCAGGGATTCTTCGGTGGCTTCTTTGACCGTGATATTGTTCGGATTCATTGTGCATCCTCCAAGGCAAAAGTCTTGCTGGAAAGGCACATCCCTGTGTTGATCAAAGTTGAAAGGCCTTGATCAATATTGCTCAACTTCAGTATAGGCGCAAAGGATGGGCCACGAAAGCGAAATAGATCATAAATTGACCAGGAGGCGTCGACTGATGGCATTCTTTTTGGTTTTCTTAGTGCGGGTTATGTTCTTTTATTTTATAACCAACTGATTAATCGGTACTTTTGTCGGCATTTTCGGATTTGGTTTCTCAAGAATGAGGTTTACATATGCCTCGAGCTGTCGGGTGGGAGCTCAGTGACTGCAATTAAGCACAATACGTAAGCTATGAGGCTGCTTGGTCTATAAAAAACGAAGGCGAAGGCCTAAATATCTTACGGCTTAGAAGGTTTCTTAAAGTAGTTTGTGAGATATATCCTACATGCACTTCCGATGTCTCTTATATTGCGCACAAGCTAAACAACCTATAATTACTTTGCTGCTCGCGGAAAGGGACTGTGAAGGATCGCAACCGCAATAAGGATATAGAGTAGCCTCGAATTCAAAAGCCTCCGCGTTGTCGGGGGCTTTTTCGTTTGCGCGTGTAAAATTATCCACCTGACACTCAGTCGGACGCTAGACGCTGCAACACAATTTCACACTTGGTAACCCCGCACTAATCGCAGAAAACATAGTCACCGATGGGTTACAGCTTTGTACATCTTTACCACGGAGTTAACACGGCTTTCACGCTTTACTTAAAGCCAAGGCAGGGCACAACAAGAGGTTCGCCGTATTACTCAACTCTGGTGGTTAGATGTACAAGCAGTTTAAATACAAGTTAGCTCTTTTTACTTTGATTACGTTGCTGGCAGCTTGCAGTGGTGGCGCCAGTAATGAAGATACCCAGCAACAACTCCAAATACTCTCGGTACAGGATCGCGCAACGGTCAGCGATAAAAGCGCTTTGCCGCCAAGTGACGAAAGCAACGGCTGTACCATGAGCGTGCTTGATCAGGAAATGCTCGATGCAATTAATACTGCTCGCGCAGAGGCCCGCTGGTGTGGTGATACCTTCTATCAAGCTGCACCGCCCGTTACCTGGTCTTGTGAGTTGGATGCTGCGGCGCATCATCACAGCGATGATATGGCTGCGAATAACTTTTTTTCGCACACCGGGTCAGACGGTCTGCGTATCTCGAATCGTGTTGACGCAGCAGGTTACGGCTGGACCATGGTGGGTGAAAACATCGCCGCAGGTTATACCCGCACCGAAGACGTCATGGTAGGGTGGCTGAATAGCCCGGGCCACTGTGGGACCGTGATGGAAGAAAATTATCAGGAAATGGCCAATGCACTGGCTATTCCACAAAATGCCGATTATGCCTCGTATTGGACCCTGATCATGGCGCGGCCACTGTAGCGTTGCCGTATAGCGCTTCGCTACCCCAGACAAGCTCCATGGCCTGACGTTCCTTTACTTTTAAACCTCTCACGACCAGGGCATAACTCTGGTCAATCAGGTGCTGGATCTGGCTCTCCGGGATAGTCCCATCAAGATCTACGGTTACCCAGTGTTTTTTGTTCATGTGATAACCGGGATGAATGCTTTCAAACATATCGATCAGACCCGGTATCTGATTGGGGTCGCATTTAAGGTTCATGTTGGCCATTTCTTCGCGCCAGGCAAGCGTGGCGAACATTTTACCTTTCACTTTGGATACCATGACGTCATGGCCAAAGGGGTAGTCCTCGCGTGCGTCGGGTTTATTGAGAAGATATTCTTTGGCTGCGGCATAGTCCATTTGCGTCACTCCACGTTAAAATCAATTCTGAGGTGGGGGATTGAAGGCAATTACTTCCTGTTGCCTGGTGGACGATTACGAGTCCGGCTTTAGCTTACCAGATTCGCTTTGTTCTGATACAGGGGTGAGCTCGATGAATCAGTTTAATTGGTTTGGATTTCCAAGTGGAAGCTTGATTTGACCTGTGTTGTCCCCAAAAAAACAAGCAGGTCGCAAAAACGCGCAAAAAACTGTTTAGTTTTAGACTCTTGCGCGTGAAAACCGTAGCATGCGTGTAGGCTAAGTGAAATTGGCTTTAACAGACTGAATTTCCAAGGGAAGATACTCGGTGAAACGCCTCGCAATTCTATTCATGGCTACCTTCATGCTCTCCGCGTGCGGCACGATACGTACATTGGGAGAGGGGCCGGTTGCGTTGCCTGTGCCAGCAGACGACGAGCAAACCTGTGCTTCCATCAGTCGCGTCTACAGTGGTGTTCAATATGATTACTGTTACGTCAACTACGACGATGGTACAAATTGGGAATTGTTCAATCTGTTGTTCTGGGACTACCCACTGAGTTTTATTGCCGATACGGTCGTTTTGCCTTACACCCTGGTAAGGCAATTGATTTCTGGCGATATCGAAAAGCCCCCAATGGATCGCGAGTCCAAACGTTTTCCCCCGCGTGTGGCTACGAATGCTGATCAATAACCGACATGAGCCCCTGAAATAGGGTCATGGTACCGTTTACCATGACGTGACGGGGTATTTCGTAATTACCCATTAGCCAGTTGGTTGTGGACTGCCGCAAGGCACCCACAAGAGAGATACCGATGACTTCGCGCTCCCCTTCAGGTGCCTGCCACTCCGGATAGGCGTGGTCGGCCAGGGCATTAAAGATTTTTCCGAACCCCCGGATGTAGCTGTTGTATAGCTGGTCGACGTCGGCACTGATTCCCTCTAGCTCCACCATGCATATGCGCGCAATGCGGGGATCTTCCAGCGCTTCGAAATAAACGTCCAGTCCTGCGCGCATAGCCGCGGCTGCATCGCGAGAGGTATAGGCATTGCGCATGGCGGATAAAACCTTTTTGGTGAGGTCGGTCATGCAATGCTCGTATACGGCCACCAGCAGCAACTCGATGCTGCCACAGCAATCATAAAAATAGCGATCAGTCAGTTTGGCCTGCTTGCACAGGCTGCGCACGGTGGTTTGGCGAAACCCGATGGTGCCAAACAGTTCAAGGCCCGCTTTCATAAACTGTTCGCGCCGTTGGCGATGTCTTTGCTGCGGGCTCAGCCCGCCATAGGTGCGGCCTTTGGGGGAGTGTTTTACGGCTGTCATGGCGGCCATTTGACACTGAGCGGTGGTAAAAGTAAAGCCTGCATTCGGTGATTTGACATCGCTTGTCGTCAGATGTAGATTGATCTGAAGATGTCTGTCGTCACATGTTTATGGCGCCGATACTCGCTATCAGTACAATAATTACAATCGGACTCAGCAATGCGTATCACTTACGAAGTTATCATCATTGGCACAGGCTTTGGCGGTCAACTGGCCGCTATCAACTTACGCAAGCGCGGCATTGATGATTTTGTCATGCTGGAGCGTCGATCTTTTATGGGGGGCACTTGGCGTCAGAACTCCTATCCCGGTGCAGCCGTGGATGTGCAGTCACCCCTGTATTCCATTTCTTCAGAACCTTATGACTGGTCGCAAATGTTTGCTGATCAGCGCGAATTGCAGGCCTATACAGAGTACCTGATTGAAAAACATAAGCTTAGAGAACGCACCTTCCTTGAGCACAATGTGAGCCGTATTGAATGGCATGAGGGCCTGCAGCTTTGGCAGATTCATATCGAGGGCAAAGATTCTCTCCAGGCCCGCTATATTATCAATGCCACCGGGCCGCTGAGCACCCCCGTCATACCAGCATTCAAAGGGAAAGAGAAGTTCAGGGGAAAGTCCTTTCACACTAACCACTGGGATCATGCTTATGATTATCGCGGCAAGCGTGTGGCGATTATTGGCAGCGGAGCCAGTGCGGCACAGGTAATTCCTGCCATTGCACCGGACTGTGGGCATTTGCATGTTTTCCAGCGCACACCTCATTGGGTGATACCACGGCCTGATTACCGGTTTAAAGCGTGGCAGCGCGCTCTGTTGCGCAATAAATGGGCGTATAAAGTGCTACGTATACTTATTTACTGGGCCCTCGAGACCCGAGTGTTGGGCTTCAAATACTCTAAGACCATGCTCGACGTTTTGGCTGGGCGCACCGCGCGTAAGCACATTAAAACGCAAATACCAGACCCCGAATTGCGGCGAAAAGTGACGCCCGATTTTACGATAGGCTGTAAGCGCGTCATTCTCTCCGATACCCTGTATCCGAGTTTCTGTCGCGATAACGTCAGTTTGCACGACAAGCAGGATGGTATTCGCGAAATCACAGAACGAGGGATTATTACCGACAGCGGCGAAGAGATTGAGCTGGATCTTATTGTATATTCAACGGGCTTTGATGCCACCGATGGTGTTATTTCCTATCCGGTTGTGGGGCGGGGTGGGCGCACTCTGGCGGAATTCTGGCACGACTATCCCCGTGCCTACATGGGCACATCGGTGCCCGGGTTTCCTAATCTATTTATCGTGACTGGGCCCAATACCGGGATTGGTCATACCTCGGCATTGTTTATTATCGAATCTCAAATGCAATATGTAATGCATGCGCTGCAACAAGCGCAGGTGAGTTCAGAGGGCGTGATAGAGGTGAGTGCCGAAGCCGAAGCGCGATATACGCGCTGGATTCACCAGGAGATGGCGCGCACGGTATGGCAAACCGGTGGCTGTAATTCCTGGTACAAAAGTAGGAGCGGAAAAGTTATCGCGATGTTTCCGGGTTTCAGTTTTACCTTTAGGCGCTGGGCTAATCGCTTTCGTGCCAAGGATCATCACTTTGGTCCTCAGTTGGCCGATGACAGAACGGAACAAAAGCTTGGCCAGGCCTGAGTACTCAGTATCGATAAAGTCCAGATAAAAATAATAACTGTTGACGAGATTAATCCTATGAAAGATTTTGCCAATAAAGTGGTGGTGATCACCGGTGCAGCCTCCGGGATGGGGCGTGCCTATGCTGAAGAGTTTGCCCGTCGTGGTGCAAGGCTGGCTCTGAATGATATCGATGCCGAGGGATTGCAGACCACGATTGATCGCCTCGCCAACATTACCAGTAAACAGGCAATGACTGCCGTGATGGACGTGTCGGAAGCGAGGGCAGTGCAGAGCTTTGCGCGAGATGTTGAGGCAACACTGGGGCCAGCTCATATGTTGATAAACAATGCCGGTGTCGAAGGTTCTGCGAAACCGGTCTGGAGTAGTCAGGCTGCCGACTTTGAAAGAGTCATGAACATAAATTATTACGGCGTAGTGCACCACACCCGAGCCTTTTTGCCGCAAATGCTCGCTGCTGGCCGTGGCGTAGTAGTCAACGTGTCGAGCATTTTCGGTTTAATTGGTACGCCCAATCATGCGGATTATTGTGCCAGTAAATTTGCTGTGCGAGGTTTCACCGAAGCCTTGATGGTCGAGCTGCACGATACGCCCCTTCAAGTTCATTTATTGCATCCTGGCGGCATTCAAACAGCGATTGCCCGGCAGCCTCGAACCCAGGCTTTTGCTCAGCACTTTTTTAGAACCAAACCTGAACAAATTACACAGCGCTTGCTACGAGGTATTGCGCGCAATGAACCGCGTATTGTGTATGGGCATGGAGCACTTAAGTCCTGGTGGGGGGCGCAGTTTTTACCCCTGGGAGCCATGGTGCGTTTAATTAAGCGGGAGTTGATGTCGGTGATTGATCGCGCAGATTATCCGCCTGAGCGGTTTGTTCAGCAGAATAATGAAGATGACTCGCGCATACGCAAAGTCTCCTGAACAAATACCTGAGAGTTAACAATTAAATTAGGACTACTCGATGAAATCATTTAAAAACAAAGTAGCGGCCATTACTGGGGCGGGGTCGGGCATTGGTCGGGCGCTGGCGGTCAATCTGGCGAAGCAGGGCTGTGATCTCGCCCTGAGTGATGTGAACAAAAACGGCTTGAGTGAGACTGTCAACGAAGCTCGTGGTCAGGGCGTTAATGTTAGCTATCAATTGCTCGATGTGGCCAAGCGTGATGATGTGTATGCCTGGGCGGATCAGGTGGTTACCGAGCATGGGTGCGTGAATCTCATCTTCAATAACGCAGGGGTGGCGCTGTCGGGCACGGTGGAGGCGCTGAGTATTGAAGACTACGAGTGGATCATGGATATCAATTTTTGGGGTGTATTATACGGAACTAAAGCCTTTTTACCGCATCTTGAAGCTTCGGGTGACGGGCACATCATAAACATTTCCAGTGTGTTCGGATTGACGTCTCAACCGCTGATGAGTGGCTACAATGCCAGCAAGTTTGCCGTTCGAGGGTTCACCGAGTCCTTGAGGCAGGATCTTGAAATTACAGGCTCTTCAGTATCGTCTACCTGCGTGCACCCCGGCGGAATCAAAACGAATATTGCGCGTGATGCGCGGATTTCGGACAGTGTTGCAGAAGTGACGGGTAGCAGTCTTGAAGCAACCATGGCCGAGTATGAGAAGCTGTTTATCCATACGCCAGACAGTGCAGCCAAGGTCATTCTGGATGGCGTTAAGAAAAACAAGCGGCGTGTGCTGATTGGTGCCGATGCCCGAGTATACGACGGTCTTGCGCGTATCATGCCTTCGGGGTACCAAAAACTGATAACCAAAGCCATCAGTTGGCGCAGCAAAGCGGTGAGCCAGGCTTAGTTTGATCGGTATTGTGTTGGGGCGAAATGCCCCAGTTGCTTGATACGTCGCGTCGACATAAATCTCGACCTACAGGTATGGCGAGGAATTTGGATATCCCCAAGCATTGCGTCGACATAAAGGCCAACAGGGCGCGGCTCCGGATCTGGGGCCGCGCGCGTGCTTACTTTGCGACACTAGCGGTAATCCAATTTATACCTTTAGTCCCGAGGCCCAAAATTAGGCCCTTCGTCTTCATCGGGCTTGTCTTCTTCGATTTCTTCGAGCGATAACTCACCAAAGCTGGTTTTCATTGGGCTGTCTTTTGACTCTTCAACAGGCGCTTCGGCACCGTCAGAGGAGCCGGCCAGTTTAATGCGCAGACGCAGATTATTGGGTGAATCGGCGTTAGCCAGAGCTTCATCTAGTGAGATGCGGCCGTCCTGATAGAGTTTAAACAGCGCTGCATCAAAGGTTTGCATGCCGAGGTTTTCGGATTTCTCCATGATTTGCTTAATCTCGGTAAGACGGTTCTTCAGTACCAGCTCTTGAATACTCTTGGTTCCCAAGAGTACTTCGACCGCCGCGCATCGCTTGCCGTCTACGGTAGGAATGAGTCGCTGCGAGACGAAGCCCCGCAGGTTTTGCGACAGGCCCATGAGCAGCTGCGGGCGTTTCTCATCAGGAAATAAATTGATGATCCGCTCCAGTGCCTGGTTGGCGTTGTTGGCGTGCAGGGTAGATATCGCCAAATGGCCGGTTTCTGCAAATTCCAGTGCATGTTCCATGGTTTCGCGATCACGGATTTCGCCAATAAGAATAACATCCGGAGCCTGCCGCAGAGTGTTTTTCAGTGCATTGCGAAAAGAGCGCGTGTCGACCCCCACTTCACGCTGATTAATAATACTTTTTTTATGTCGGTGCACATATTCGACGGGGTCTTCAATGGTAATGATATGGCCGGATGATGTGCTGTTGCGATGATCGATCAGAGCCGCCAGAGACGTGGACTTGCCTGACCCTGTTCCGCCTACAAAAAGCACGAGACCGCGCTTTTCCATCACCAGTTCTTTTAAAACGGGCGGTAAACCCAGGTTGTCAAATTGCGGGATGTCTGTGTTGATGTTTCGCGCGACGATGGAAACTTCATTGCGTTGTTTAAAAATATTAATGCGAAATCTGCCTACCGCGGGTATGGAAATAGCGAGATTCATTTCCAAATCTTCCTCGAACATTCGTCTCTGTTCGGCATCCATAATCGCTTCGGCGATTTGTTCGAGTTCACCCGCTTTGTAGGCGGTTTGCGAAAGCGGCTTGAGCACACCTTGAAACTTGGCACAGGGTGGCGCTCCTGTGCTCAGGTAGAGGTCGGAACCGTCTTTGGCTGACAGTATTTTCAGATATTGGTCAATAGGGGTAGTCATTGCAGGGTCCCTTGTTTAGAGGGTGGTTGATGGTTTTGCGTTCAAGTTTTAGTTGGCAATATGTGTTGCTTCTTTAACTTGAACGGGCGTATAGGTTATTGCCTCATAGGGCTTGTTTCGCAGTGCGTTAACGGCTACTTCGGTTGCTTTCATTCCCATATCGTAGGGTGCCTGAAGAATCGTCGCGACAAGCTCTTCGTCCTGAAGTGCTTGTTCTATTTCGGGAGTCAGGTCAAAGCCCACGTGGACTAAATCGGTCTCCCGTTTTGCTCGTTTGCGCATTCTAAGGGCTGCGAGAGTTGTCGATTCGTTGGGAGTAAACAGCGCATTAAATAATGCTTGTTGTTTCAGGAGTGAATATGCCTTGATTGTGGCATTGGTAAATTGATTGCCGAGATATTCATCAATCACCAGGTTTTGCTTGGCAGAGCCTAAGGCATCAATGAAACCTTGTTCACGTTGACTTGTTGACTGAATGTCAGGTGCGAGACGAAAAAGAGCGATACGGCTGGTCTTGTCTAGGTGTTTCAGCAGGATTTTCGCGGCGATTTGACCTGCGTTGTAATTGTCCGTTAATACTGCCGCGATGCGTTCGCCGCCAGGGTCCCGATCTACATAGACTGTGGGTATACCCTTGGCTTTTAACTGCGCTACCTGTTTATTGCGGTCGACAGAGTTGGGGGCAATCACGAGGGCTTGGCACCCCTTGTTCACCATGTCGGATATGATTTTTGATTGGTTGTCATAATCGTTCTCAATCCGGGGGCCCCGCACGATGACGTTGACACCGTGCTTGGTTCCTGCGTCGCGAGCACCTCGGGATACATTGCTCCAGAACTCATTACCACCTCCAGCAGTCACTACACCGATGCATTCGGCACGCAGCGGCGATACCCCCAATATGAGAATCGCAAGGAGCAGGTGACAAGCATGCAGACTACAGGTTTTGGCCATGGAGGACGTCGCTTCACAATGCAATCATCGCTACTAAGTATAGTCAGCTTCGTTGCAGGTGGAGGAAGAATTTTATTGTCCTATTACAGACTCAGCACAGGGTACAAAGAGCCCATAAGCATTATGGCCATGCCGATATTGAAGGTGCGTAGGCGTTTATGGCTGGTAAGTAACTTGCGCAATTGTTGACCCAATACTGCCCATACACTCACCGACGGGAGATTGACCAACCCAAAGATCAGCGCCACGGCGAGCACCGCGTCGAGGGAGCTGCTGGGCGAATAAACCGTAATGGCGGTCAGGGCCATTGTCCAGGCTTTGGGGTTTACCCATTGAAACAGCACAGCCTGTATGAAAGTAATGGGCTTGCCATGCGAATTTATTCCGGTTTCAGGTGCCGCTGCGGTAGCTATTTTGTAAGCCAGATAGCTCAGATAAACAATGCTGGCCGTTTTCAGTATCTGGTAGCTGAGCGGGTACAAGTCAAACAGCTGCATGAGCCCGGTCCCCACCAGAACAACCATGAGCGTAAAGCCAGTGCCGACTCCAAGCATGTGTGGAACCGTGCGCTGAAAGCCGAAGTTGGCACCCGATGCCATCAGCATTAGATTGTTTGGTCCGGGAGTAATGGACGAAACAAATGCAAAGGCAATGAGGGCGACAACGAGTTCCACGCTCATGATTGTTCCTCCTGGTTGTTTGTTAGTAGGCTTGTTGAAAACACTACTATACGTAATACTTTGCGAAATATTCTTGTAAAGTTGCGTTGATTGGAGGTTTTAGTGCAACAAATAGATGATATGGATCGGATGAATAAAAGAATATTGCGCGAGCTGCAGGCGGATGGACGCATTAGTAACGCTGAGCTCGCTGATCGTGTGGGGTTGTCGGCTTCGGCGTGTTTGCGACGCGTGCAAGAGCTGGAGCGTAATGGTGTGATTACGGGATATCGCGCGGTGATCAACCCAGAAGCGTTGGGCGTCGGTTTTACAGCCTACATAGCGGTAGGTTTGTCTGATCACACCAAGAAGAGTCAGCGAGCCTTTGAGAAAGCCATTACGCGCTCAGAAGAAGTGCGTGAATGCCATAATATAACAGGATCGTTCGAATATATTCTGAGAGTCGAGACGCGCGACTTGGCGGCCTATAAAGTGTTTCATACTGACGTGTTGGGCACCCTGCCGCAGGTGCATGCAATTACCACCTATGTGGTGATGGAGTCGGCAAA
>JBFHVM010000012.1:0-22677 GCA_041589495.1 Oleiphilaceae bacterium
AACCTACAGGCTCAAAAGATCACCCACCAAGATAGGCTTTCTTTACATCCTCGTTTACCAGCAGATTATCACCCGAATCGTGCAGCACGATGCTGCCGTTTTCCAGGACATAACCCCGATCGGCAAGTTTGAGGGCCTGATTGGCGTTTTGCTCTACCAGGAAGATGGTCATGCCAGTTTCGCGTAGCTGTTCGATGATCTCGAAGATCTGATTAATGATAATCGGAGCCAGACCCAGTGAGGGCTCATCGAGAAACAGCATGCGCGGCTTGCTCATCAGTGCACGACCAATGGCCAGCATCTGCTGCTCACCACCCGACATGGTACCGCCGCGTTGATCAAAGCGTTCCTTCAGGCGTGGGAAGAGGTCGAGTACATACTCCATGCCTTCTTCGACTTCCTGCTTGCTGGCGAAGAAACCGCCCATGTGCAGGTTCTCTTCGACACTTAGGCCCGAGAAAATGCGACGCCCTTCTGGTACGATGGCTAGGCCGCTACGCATGATGTCGGCAGTGGCCTTTTTGGTTATATCTTCTCCGTCAAAGTGCACTGTACCGCTGCTGGCGCGAGGATCACCGCACACCGTCATCAGCAGGGTCGATTTACCTGCACCGTTGGCGCCAATCAAAGTGACAATTTCGCCCTGATTGACTTCGAGAGAAACACCTTTAAGGGCTTCGATCTGGCCGTAATGTGTATGCACGTCACGTAGTTTTAGCATCAGGTTTCTCCCAGGTAAGCTTTGATGACATCGGGATTATTGCGCACTTGCTCGGGTGAGCCCGAAGCCAGTGGTTGACCCTGATTAATGACGTAGATGGCATCGGAAATACCCATGACCAGATTCATGTCGTGCTCAATCAGCAATACCGACACGTGGTAGTCTTCCTTGAGACTGACGATGAGATTGTCGAGGTCTTTGGTCTCTTTGGGGTTAAGCCCTGCAGCAGGTTCGTCGAGCAACAGGAGTTCCGGCTCGGTGACCATGCAACGAGCGATCTCCAGGCGGCGCTGCTGACCATAGGCCAGATTGCCGGCTTCGCGATTGGCAAATTTGGTCAGGTTGACCTTGTCGAGCCAGTAACGCGCGCGGTGCATGGCTTGTTCCTCTTTCTGCTTGTAGTCAGAAGTTTTGAACAGGCCGGCTACCAGACTGGTATTCACGTGACGATGCTGTGCGACCAGCAGGTTTTCGATCACAGTCATATTGCTGAACAGGCGCACATGCTGAAAGGTACGTACCATGCCCAGACGGGAAATCTTAAAATCAGGCAGACCCTGGATTTCATTTCCCTTGTAGCGAATAGTGCCGCCGGTTGGTGTATAGAATCCGCTGAGGCAGTTGAATACAGTCGTTTTACCCGCACCATTGGGACCGATGATGGATACGATCTGGCCATCACCCACCTTTAGTGACACTCCGTTCACGGCGATCAGGCCACCAAATTGCATTTTCAGATCGCTCACACTCAATATGGTTGAGCTGCTTGCTTGAGGGGCAGCGGCTGCCGCTGCATTCTCTGTGTTATTTGACATCGCTCAGCTCCAGGTGAGGGCGTTTGGCGGGCAACAAGCCCTGCGGGCGCCAAACCATCATCAATACCATCATTAAACCAAACATCAACATGCGGTACTCCTGGAATTCCCTGGCCAGTTCCGGCAATACGGTCATGGCGATTGCGGCGAGTATGACACCCATCTGCGAGCCCATACCGCCCAACACCACGATCGCCAGAATAATGGCCGATTCTATAAAGGTGAAAGACTCGGGACTGATAAAGCCCTGGCGTGCGGCGAAGAAGCAACCGGCAAAACCGGCAAAGGCGGCACCAATGGTGAAGGCCGACAGCTTGATGGCGGTGCGGTTGAGACCCAACGATCGACAGGCAATCTCATCTTCACGCAGGGCTTCCCAGGCTCGACCAACAGGCATGCGCACCAGGCGACGAATTACGAAGATGGTAAATAGCACCAACAGCAAGGCCAGAATGTACAGGAAGATCACTTTGTAGGAGCTGTCGTAGGCGATGCCTAAGGTTTCGTGGAAGAGGGTGTTGCCTTCTTCTTTAACGCGACGTCCAAACTCCATGCCAAACAGCGTGGGCTTGGGAATACCACCGATGCCATTGGGCCCGCCCGTCACAGTAGTCGCATTGAGCAATAGGATACGAATAATTTCGCCAAAGCCTAGTGTCACAATGGCAAGATAATCTCCGCGTAAGCGCAGCACTGGAAAGCCCAAAATAAAGCCAAACAGGGCCGCCATCAGTCCGCCAATGGGCAATGCCAGCCAGAATGACATACCAAAATACTCTGAGAGCAGAGCATAACTGTAGGCACCCACCGCGTAAAAAGCCACATAACCCAGATCGAGCAGGCCAGCGAGACCAACAACGATGTTAAGCCCCAAGCCCAGCATCACGTATATGAGCACCAGCGTAGCCAGGTCGATGGAGCCCCGTGACACCATAAAGGGCCAGATCAGGGCGATGACCACTATGGCGAAGGTGAACCAGTTTTCGACCTTGCCGCGTTGCGCCTGAGGCAGGTTGCTCAGGTGAGCCCGTTCCGGTAGCGATGGGCGAGGCACCTTGCCAAGTGCTCCCATAATCTGGTCGCGAAATAACTGGAAGAAAAAGACAATTCCTACCGCAGAAAAAATATAGACAAACTGCCCCATATCTTCCGGGTCGACGGTCAAAAACGTACCGCTGGGCTTCAGATTCAACCCCAATAGAGGAAAGGCAACAATAAAGGTAATAAAGGCCGTGAACAGTGCGTGGTTAAGATTTTTGGTCATCAGATCTTCTCCACGTCAGGCTTGCCAAGTAGCCCGGTGGGCTTGAAGAGAAGAATCAATACGAGCAGGCTGAATGACACAACGTCTTTGTATTCGGTGCTGAAATAACCTGCCGTATAGGCTTCAGTGAGGCCAAGAATGAGACCGCCCAGCATGGCGCCTGGAATGCTACCAATGCCACCAAGTACTGCTGCGGTAAAGGCTTTAAGACCGGCAATGAAACCTATGTGCGGATTGGCCACGCCGTAATAAAGCCCCAACAACAGGCCTGCAACGGCGGCCAATGCGGCACCGATAACAAATGTAGCGGAGATAACACGGTTGGTGTTGATGCCCAACAAATTTGCCATTTTCAGGTCTTCGGCGACCGCGCGACAGGCGCGTCCCATGCGTGACTTTGAAATAAACTGTGTGAGAGCAAACATACATAAAAAGGTAACGACAAAAATCATCACCTGCATGTACGACAGGGTCATTTCAAAATCGCTGGTGCCGAAAGTCCAACCGCCAGTAATAATGGGGGGGATAGCCACATCGCGCGCGCCTTGCGCCAACACAACATAATTTTGTAAAAAAATGGACATACCAATCGCGGATATTAGCGGGATAAGCCTATTTGCGCCACGCAATGGTCGGTAGGCGGTGCGTTCAATAGCCCAGCCAAAAGAGCTGGAAACAAGTATCGCAGCCAAAAGCGCGACGAGCAGAATAATCGGTATGTATTGCACACCGAGCATGGTCAAACCGGCGATCACCACAAAGGAGATGTAGGTACCGATCATATAGATTTCGCCGTGGGCGAAATTGATCATGCCGATGATACCGTACACCATGGTGTAGCCTATCGCGATGAGCGCATAGGTACTGCCAATGGTGAGGCCATTCAGCGTTTGCTGGATGAAATATAGAAATGCCTCAAGCATTGCAAATATCCCCAAATAAAAAAAACACCTACTGCGTTAACAGAAGGTGTTTTTATGGTTTCAACTTAAAAAATTACTTGGCTACTGTTTTAGTGCCATCTGCGTGCCAATTATACACAACAAAGTCGAATTCTTTAAGATCGCCCTTGGCATCGAACTGGATTTTTCCGGTAGGAGTGTCAAAGGTCATTTCTCGCATGGCTTTCTGGATGGCATCGGTATCGGTACCGCCGGTCTTCTTCATCGCGTCAGCCATTACCTGTACGGCGGAGTAGGAAGTAAGTACAAATGCACCGCTGGGATCCTGTCCTTTGGCTTTGAAAGATTCAACCAGGTCTTTGTTGCGAGGATCCGCATCAAAGCTTGGTGGCAGTGTTACCAGCAGGCCTTCGGAAGCCTGGCCAGCAATTTGGCTGATGTCTTTGTTGCCGACGCCTTCCGGGCCCATGAAGCCGGCTTTCAGGCCTTTTTCAGCAGATTGGCGCAGGATAAGACCCAATTCCGGGTGGTAACCACCATAGTAAACAAAGTCTACGTTGGCTTTGGACATTTTTGCGATCAGGGACGAAAAGTCTTTGTCGCCCGCAGTGATCCCCTCGTACATCACCACGTTAACGCCTTTGGCTTCAACGGTTTTTTTCACCGCGCTGGCAATACCTTCGCCATACTGCTGTTTGTCGTGAATGATCGCCATGTTCTTTGGCTTGACGGTATCGGCGATGTAGTTACCGGCAACAGGACCCTGGTGACTGTCGAGGCCGATCGTGCGGAAAACCATTTGGTAGCCGCGCTCGGTGATGTCAGGGCTGGTTGACGCGGCAGTGACCATCAGAATGCCTTCATCTTCATAGATGTCGGAAGCGGGCTGGGTAGAGCTGGAACACAGGTGGCCCACTACAAAGCTAATGCCATCGTTAACCACTTTGTTGGCAACTGCTACGGCCTGTTTGGGGTCGCAAGCGTCGTCATAAACCACACCCTCGAGTTTGTTGCCGTTTACGCCACCCGCTTCATTGATTTTTTCGATGGCCATTTTGGCGCCGATCATTTGCATGTCGCCATATTGGGCAACTGCGCCTGTGACCGGACCGGCCAGAGCGATTTTAATGGTTTCTGCCTGTGTCATGGCAGCAGCACCCATTAGCAATACGGAAGCCCCTAAGCTTTTAAGCTTGTTATATTTTGTCATCGTTGAATCCTATTGTGCTTACAACAGTTGATAGAGATAGGTTTTTTATCGTTCTATTTATTATGCTCGATCCGGCCTAACTGACCTCCAGAGCTGGCGGTTCCCGGAGCAAGATCAAGTGTTCTTCATATTACAAAGAAACCTGCAGGCTGAAAAGCCGTGAACTGGTTCCTTGCTAATTATTTAGAGTCGGCGGATCGAGCACTTCCTTGAGAATAATCTCGTATTCTTCACCGTCTTCTTCTTTTTGTGTCATTTTGAGCAAAAGAGAGTGGTCGTCCTTGGCGAACCAGAGCAGGGTCTCGCGTTTCTTGTCGGGAGCTCTCACTTTCTCAACTACGATGCTGTCGATTTCTCCCAGGACCGAATCAATGCGTTCTTCACGAATCACCTGAAAGTGATTGTCACGCAACTTGCCCTTATGGACGACCTCATACTGCATGTCGGTTTTGCCAAGGGCTACATCCATCAGCAGCTGCAGTTGATAACCCAGTCTGTCGAGGGCCTTGGGAGGGAGTTTGACCTGCCATTGTTTGCCATCGTGCTGTCCTTTGGCCAATTGGCGCTGCCAGTCGAACTGTACATCTTGCTGGCGGTCGCGCACAAAAAAGCCACTAAGTTCATAATTGTATTGGGTGGGGAGTACCTGACTGCCGCTCCAGTCGAAGACAACAGATTCTTTAATGTCGGCGATGGTGGAGTCTACGTCGAAGCGATACACCCACTTACCCTCACCCAAGGGCTTGAGTTCGCGTATCGCGGTGCCGTTCATGCTAATGCCTTTTTTGATTCGCGCAGTATAGCTCGCCGCGTGCGGTGTGAGAGTTTGTGCCAGCAAATCACTGGCAGTAAACAGTATTAACAGGAGTGTTACGAAAGTCCCGCGAATAGGCATGGAAAGCCTGGCTCCTTTTCAGATTCTTGTAAGGAGTTTAATGCAAGGTATGGGGACTTTCGAGTGTCAATCCTGTAATGGGGAGGGGTTCGTTGTCGAGGGTGGCGCCACTACCGTCTTGTAGCATCTGCAGGCGACCTTCAACAAACCATTTAACCGCAATAGGATAGATGACGTGTTCCTGCTCCTGCACACGCTGCGCCAGAGTTTCGGCGGTATCCTGTGGAAGTACCGGGACTTTGGCCTGAATAATATTCGGGCCACTGTCGAGCTCAGGTGTCACAAAGTGCACGGTTACGCCATGCTCAGTGTCGCCGGCATCAATCGCGCGCTGGTGTGTACTTAGGCCTGGATATTTGGGAAGCAGGGAGGGGTGGATATTAAGCATGCGCCCAGTATAGCGACGCACGAAATCATTGGTGAGTATGCGCATAAAGCCGGCAAGCACGACCAAGTGGGGTTGGTGGCGTTCTATTTCCTTGAGTAGGGTTGCGTCAAAGTGTTCTCGGCTCTCAAACTTACTGTGATCGATCACAGCTGTGGTAATACCTGCCTGCTCTGCACGTTGCAAGCCTTTGACGCCCGGTTTATTGGAAATCACTGCGGCAATTTCACCAGCAATCGCCTGTTCGTTAACCGCATCGATAATCGCTTGCAGATTACTACCACTGCCCGAGATCAAAACGACTATTTTGGGCGCTTTGGGGGCTTCGGCCTCCGGGTAAGAATCGCTCATTACGCTTCGAGGCCCAGCAGTTCTACCTGTTCTTCGTCTCCGGCCAATGCAGCTATGTGGCCTACCTGCCAAACGGTTTCGCCCTGCTGTTTAAGGATGGTCATGGCTTGTTCTGCTTTGTCGGCTGCTATGCAAAGTATCATGCCGGTGCCACAGTTAAAGGTACGATACATCTCTTTGGTGTCAACGTTTCCGGCTTGCTGCAACCATTTAAATACCGGAGGCAGTTCCCAGCTGTTGAGCTCAATCACGGCTTTACAGTTATCTGGCAGTACGCGGGGAATATTTTCCAGCAGACCTCCGCCAGTGATATGTGACAGAGCATGGATGTCCATTTCTTTTTGCAAGGCTAGTAGGGACTTTACGTATATGCGCGTGGGTTCCATCAGGGCGGAGGCGAGGCTCTTACCGTCAAGGTCCTGATTCAGATCGGCATTGGCATGATCGATAATCTTGCGGATCAAAGAATAGCCGTTGGAGTGAGGGCCGCTCGACGCGAGTGCCAGCAGCACGTCACCGTCTTTTACTTTGCTGCCGTCAATGAGTTGTGACTTCTCTGCAATGCCCACGCAAAACCCGGCAAGATCATAATCTTCTCCCTCATACATGCCTGGCATTTCGGCAGTTTCGCCGCCTACCAGTGAGCAGCCCGACAGTTCGCAGCCTTTGCCAATGCCTTCTACCACTTGCGCGGCAACGTCCACGTTAAGCTTGCCAGTGGCGTAATAATCGAGGAAAAACAGGGGCTCGGCACCAGCTACAACCAGATCGTTGACGCACATGGCGACCAGATCAATACCAATTGAATCGTGTTGTTGCAGATCCATGGCCAGACGGAGTTTGGTTCCAACGCCGTCAGTACCCGAAATCAGTACAGGCTCTTTATAACCTGTGGGCAGTTCGAACAGGGCGCCAAAGCCTCCCAGACCGGCCATTACTTCGGGGCGGCGCGTGCGCTTGGCAACGCCTTTTATGCGTTCAACCAGCGCATTACCGGCATCGATATCTACGCCGGCATCTTTATAGCTGAGAGATGTCGGATTTTGTGGCTGTTCGCTCATGAGGGGCAACCTGTTTAGTGCATCTGTATTTGGGGGGCGGATTCTAGCAGTTGTTTGATTGGCCGCCAAATGCTCATTTTAGATGGGAGTGTCCGGCACTGCCATTCGTTCGTTTGTCGGTTGTTGTTGAGGGTATATTGTCATTGCAAGGGGAGATGCATATCATGTCATGCAAATTCCACCTTTCGTATTGGACCACGACTTGCCCAAGCCGTTATTCACTGTTCTTTTACTTTTGCTCACATGCGTTTGTGGCGGGCGTGCTTTGGCCGCTCAGGTGCAGGGCTTGTACTCAGCTTCGGTACCCGTCGCTTCGCAACAGGCACGAGATCGCGATGCGGCGTTTAATGAGGCATTGAAGCGCGTTCTCGTCAAGGTTACCGGGCAGCATGATTTGTTGCAGAACGAAGCCTTTTTGCAGGCGTTATTGCCGGCTCAGCCTTACATTCAGACTTTTAGCTATCGCGAAAACCCCGACTATCAAGCCTATATTGACTTGCAGGCAACGCTCGAAGAGCGAACGCCCAACCAGTTTGGCAGTGATCCGGCGGAGCAGGCGCTTTTTGAGGCGCTGGCCGCCGAAGAGGCGACAATATTGGCGTTGCCAGAGCAGGTACCCGAACCCTACGTGCTCGATGCCAGTTTTGCGAAAGGTCTGGTTGATGCCAAGCTGACGGAATGGCGCATTCCTGTTTGGGGTGAGATACGGCCGAGTTTGATGTTATGGGCTGTGATGTCGTCTGCCGGAGAGAGGGAACTGTTAAGTTCGGCCAATCCTCGGACTGAATTGCCGAAGGCTGCGGCAAGGGAGTTTGCGATTCCGATTATCACGCCGGTGATGGACCTAAGCGATACAGCAGCAATCGATATAGATGAACTTTGGGGGCTGTTCCCCGATGCCGTTAGCGAAGCTGCAATGCGTTACCAGCCAGATACGCAGTTATTGGTGCGTATTAATGCTCCTTCTTCTGGCGGTAAATGGCGAGCGCGTTGGAATTTGCTGCTACGGCAAAATATCGGCAGCAGCGCCGAGTTTGAGACCGAGAATATCGAAGACTTGTGGCGAGAAATCTTTGCGCATGTGAGCAGAGAGCTGTCGCAGCGTTACGCGGTACTCCAGTCGCGGAGTGATGTTTCTGCTTTGGTGCTTGAAGTAGAAGGTGTGCAGAATTTCGGTGATTATGTGGCCTTGCGGGAGTATCTGCAGGGTATGCCTGCGGTTGCGGGAGCAACGCTCTTATGGGTAAACCGGGACATTCTGGCTTATCGGGTGACGCTGGCCGGTACGCGTGAGCAGTTTGATGAATTTCTAGAATTGGGTGGTCGTTTAGAGCAAATGGATGGCACTGCGACTCCTGTGTTACCACCGCTTTCGCCACCCTCAAATGGTGCCTTGTTCAATGCACCTGAGGTGATGCAGGGGCCTGCCAATGCGGCAGTCAGACTCTTGTGGCGCACAGGGAATTAAAGCAGATGCCGCTGCAGCTCCGCCAAATCCCGAATTTTCTCACCGTTGTACGCATACTGCTGATTGTTCCTTTTGCCTGGTGTATCTATGTTCAGCAGTATGCCGAAGCGCTGGCCATCTTTTTTATTGCAGGGCTGTCCGATGGTGTTGATGGCTTCCTGGCTCGCCAATTTGGCTGGAAATCCCGCTTTGGCGCGATTGCTGACCCCCTAGCAGACAAACTGTTATTGATAACGGCTTATGTGGTACTGGCATGGACCGAGCAAATACCCCTGTGGTTAACTGTGCTGGTATTGAGTCGCGATCTGATTATTGTTGTTGGCGCTCTGGTGTATCACTATTGGATCAGTCATTACGAGATTAAGCCTTCGCTCTGGGGAAAGGCCTGTACTCTGGTACAAATCGTATTTGCTCTGGCGATATTGATTAGGCAGGCCGAGTGGCCAATGCCGGAGTGGGTGATCGATGGTGGTTTATGGGTTGTTGCGCTGGTAACCGCATTCAGCGGCCTACATTATGTATTATCCTGGTCGCTCAGAGGGTGGCGTACATTACATCCTGATCAAAAAGGTAAATCAGGTGACTAATCCCGATTCGCAGTTTGGTCAGCAGCTCGTGCTACCTGTTGGTATCCGTTCCGATGCCTCCTTTCAAAATTTCTTTGGACCCGATGCGCAACGATGTTCAGCGTTTTTGCAGCGTGCGTTGGCTCACGAAGACGATACACTCATTTGGATTACCGGGCCGGAAGGTGCAGGTAAAAGCCATCTTGCAGCGGCTTGTCTGCATTTTCTGGAGCAGCAGGGCCGCAGTGCCTTTTATCTGGGCTTGGGTGAGTTACAGCAGGATGTCTCTTGGGTAAGCTATTTTCTCGAAGATGCCCAGAGTGCGGATGTATTGATTCTTGATGATCTGCAGGAGTGGTTACCGGGCGATGCGTCAGAAGCGGCCTTGTTTCAGCTCTACAATCACTTCAAAATATGCGGCCAACAGCTTGTGGTGACGGCAAACAAAGCACCCGCGAACTTTGATGTACGATTGGCTGACCTGGCTTCCCGTTTGCGTGCTGCGCAAGTGCTGGCGCTGGGGCAGCTCGATGATGCTGATAAACAGCAGGTGCTAATGGGAGTGGCAGCAGAGCGAGGTATGGCGCTGGGGGATGATGTTGCCAGTTTTGTGATTCGCCGCAGTGGCCGTAATCTGGGGCAATTGCTGGATGTGCTCGAGCAACTGGAGCGGGCAAGTTTAATCGAGCAGCGGAAATTAACGGTGCCATTTGTAAAAAAAGTTTTGGCCTGGTAACGCAACAAATTAGCAGTATTCCAACAGCGGTGAGATAAATCGCAGGAGCATAGTCATGATAAGAGTCGTTTTTAACCAAAAAGGCGGTGTGGGCAAATCGAGCATAACGTGCAATCTGGCGGCTATTGCAGCAGCGCGTGGTAAGCGCACATTGGTTGTTGATTTGGACCCCCAGGGCAATTCGACGCACTATTTAATGGGGAAGTCTGCTGCAGAAATGAAAAACTCGGTGGCTGATTTTTTTGAGCAAACGTTGAGCTTCAATCTTTTCAACAAAGACGTAACCGATTTTACCCACTCAACCCAGTTTGAAAATCTTGCGGTCTTTCCCTCAAATCCGGAGTTGGACTTTCTTGAGCGAAAGCTCGAAGCCAAACATAAAATCTACAAGCTCAAGAATGCCTTGCGAGAGTTAGAAAAGTATTACGAAGAAATCATCATTGATACCGCGCCAGCGTTGAACTTTTATACACGCTCCGCCTTGATTGCTGCTGACAAAGTGCTGATTCCCTTTGACTGCGATGACTTTTCCCGTCAGGCGCTGTATCAGATTCTGGGCGAACTTCAGGATTTGCAGGAAGATCATAACCCAGGCCTTGAAGTGGAGGGCATTGTTGTGAATCAGTTCCAGCCGCGCGCCAGCCTGCCTCGCCAGCTGGTTAATGAATTAACCGAAGAGGGCTTACCGGTCTTGCAGGTGAAGCTGTCTGCGTCGGTCAAGATGAAAGAGTCGCATCAAAACTGTAAGCCTTTGGTTTACTATGCGCCCAAGCATGGCCTGACCGCCCAGTTTGAAGCGCTCTATGGCCTGTTGAATGGGGAGAAGGTGGCAGAGGAATATCTCGCCTGATTCGTCGCGCCAGCTTCAGGCTTTGTCGCGAGAAAGCTCGTCCTGTTGTTTATCGAAAGGCAGAAATATCTGATCGCCGGTGCCCAAAGGGTGGCCGGCATTGATGCCCTCACGCAGCTTAGACAAATTAGCCAGCGGGAGAGGAGGGGAATACAGATATCCCTGCGCGTAGCGGCAACCGTTAATCTTCAGAAAGGCTTCCTGCTGCGAAGTCTCAACACCTGTTGCAAAAGAGCGCAAATCCATCTGGCTGGCAATGGCCAGTAAGGTTTCGGTGATTGCGCGGTCGTTTTCGTCTTCCGTGATACCCGACACAAAGGTGCGGTCGATCTTGATAATGTCGATCGGGATCTGTTTCAGCTGACGCAGCGATGATAGCCCGGTGCCAAAACCATCAATAGTGAGCGAAATCCCCAGATCGTGCAGCGCTAGCAGTGTTGCTGAGGAGTTCTCTATATTGCTGGTAATGGTTGATTCCGACATTTCGAGAATTAGGTGGCGTGGATGCAAGCCACTTTGATGGGTGATATCCACGACCATATCCAATAGGCCAGGGTGGTAGTACTGTCGGTTAGACAGGTTTAAGGCTATCTGCAATTGAGCGCCAAAGATCCTCTGAATTTCCAGACCGTCGCGACAGGCATGCTCCAGCACCCAGCGGCCAATTTCATGCAGCTGTCCCGTTTGTTCCGCGACCTGAAGAAAATAGTCTGGCCGTACAGTGCCCTTTAAGGGGTGCTGCCAGCGTAACAGTGCTTCAAAGGCAACCACTTCGCCGGTCTCGATCTCAACGATAGGTTGGTAGTAAAGCTCAAACTGGTTATTCTGCAGGGCGCTGCGCAGTTCCTGTTCAATCTGCAGCTGCCGTTGCATCTCTTCATTCATTTCGGGGCTGTAGAACTGAATGTTGTTGCGCCCCGCATTTTTTGCGCGGTACATGGCCATATCGGCATTTTTCAGCAGGTCGGGGTAGTGCGTCCCGTCATTGGGGCACAGGGTGATGCCAATGCTGGACGTAATAATGAGCTCACTGTTCTGCAACTGAATGGGCTGAGTAATGGTGTCGAGTATATTTCGGGCAACCGTTTCGGCACCTTCCTGTCCTGCTATGTTGGTCAGCAAGACCGCAAACTCATCGCCACCAAGTCGGGCGATGGTGTCTTCACGGCGCACGCAATTCTTCAGGCGTGCTGCCAGAGTAACCAGAAATTCGTCACCGGCATCGTGGCCAAGTGTATCGTTGATGCGCTTAAAGTGATCAATGTCAAGCGCAATGAGGGCGACATGGTGCTTGTGTCGAATGGCCGATTGAATAGCCTGTTCGCAACGGTCCTCAAAAAGGCGACGATTGGCAGTGCCGGTTAGCGCATCAAAATGAGCCAGATAGTGCAGCTGATCCTGCGTGTGGCGTATTTCAGAGATGTTTTGTCCGATCAGTAGTAGTTGAGGTTCCCCCTCGTCTTCGTTGTCGATCAGATGGTTCATGTTCCATAGCATTATGTGGCGAGCTCCATCTCGACTGACTACTTCGCATTCCATACTTTCTCTAGTTAATCCGCTTTCCAGGGCGCGAGTGAATTTCCAGGCGATTTCGTCCTGATGATCTCCGGGTATGAATTGGTCGATAAAGTTTTGACCAATAATTTCCTCCCGCCCCATGGCAAAGAGATTCTCGGCCGCCACGTTCCACTGTCTTACGCAAAACTGCTGATCCAGCACGATAATGGGGATGCCGGCAGTTTCAATGAGAGCCCGATAGCGTTTGGACGAAGAACGAAATGATTTTTCGGCCTGTTGGCGAACAAATACCTCGTCCTTGAGTTCCTGGTTTGCAATATTGAGGTCTTCGGTTCTCTGCAGAACTAGCTCTTCCAGTTGTACCTCAATTTGCAGGCGGTCTGCGATGAGTCGATTAAAGTACAGAGTGGTGACAATCAGAATCAGCCAGGTAACCGCCACCAAATGGCGCGGTAAACTGTTGGCCGGCATGGGAGACTGCTCGTTGAGTGCAGCGCTTAATTCGGGAAGCATCAGGATAGTGCCTGCCAATACGGCAAAGGCACATGCTCGGGGACCAAAGCGGGCCGCCGGCCAGATTAAGCATGGTAACAGAAGTAACAAAATGGACGTCGAAAAGATGAGGGCCAGATAAGCAATGATTAACACCGCCGCGGCCCAGGCCAGGTACTCTATTCCCTGAATGCGACTCTTGACGCGAAAATGGCGGTGGTGAAGCGCGAACGCTAAGGGGGTAATGGCTACAATACCGGTCGAATGGGCCAGCCAATGTTGCCAAAATGCCCCTAAGTTAATTGTGTTGGCAGCGTGAAAGGCGCTTTCGTTAAGGTTATGAAGTAAAGATGCAACGCCGGATATGAACCCCGAAACCAGTATAAAATGCAGAAAGCAATTGCTGTCTGCCATGGGAGAGCGAGGTATGCTCTCACTATGGCGAAAATAGTGCTGATAGCCGAGATATATTGCTAAAGACTGTATGGCGATGCTGAATGCGTAAAAGCTCCAGTAAGCCAACTCCGCACCGCCGGGGTTGTTCCATAAAAGCGGTGTCAGGGCGCCAATAAAAATAGCGGGAGTCATGTTTCGGCCCCAGACGAAACATAGGGCTAGCGCCATTCCAGAGCTAAAGCAAACCGCCGGATGATCCAGTCCAGTGGTAAGAAATACATCTTGCAGCCAAAGCGTCAGGGCGATAGCAGCCATGGCAAAAGCGCTGCGCGTCAAAATATCAACCATTGATGTTTTTGACTCACTAGATTCGGAGGTGGCTAGGGGTGGCATTTATCCTGTTACATTCCTTCTTGGGGCATAACCCCGGCTTCCTGCCTAAATTAAACCTTGGAAAGTGGGTGCGCAGCGGGCGGGTGACTGGCCTGGCGACACGTATAGACGCTAAAGTTTAGCGTTTGCGAGAGGGCTGGTCTGCAACACTATGTAACCAGGTGTAACAAAGTGTAAATGATCTACATTGTGATGCGCATGGATAGATCCATCGCTTTGCAGTCCTTGGTGAGTGTGCCGAGTGAAATGTAATCCACCCCTGTTTCTGCAATGGGGACGAGTGTTTGATCGGTAATGCCGCCGCTGGCTTCGAGCTTTGCTTTGCCGCCACTGGTTTGTACGGCGGTTTGTAAATCGGGTAACGAGAAATTATCCAGCATAATAATATCGGCGCCGGCATCCAGTGCTTGCTGTAATTCGGCCAGCGACTCCACTTCTACCTCAACCGGCTTGCCGGGTGCAATTTCTCTCGCGCGGCCAACGGCTGCGGCAATCGAGCCGCAGGCCATAATATGATTTTCTTTAATCAGAAAAGCATCAAATAGTCCGATTCGATGATTGCTGCAACCGCCGCACTTAACAGCATACTTTTGCGCCAGACGCATTCCAGGTATGGTTTTGCGAGTGTCGAGCAAGGTCACCGATGTGTGCTTGACCAGCGAAGCATAATGGTGGCTGCGCGTCGCCGTGCCCGATAAGGTTTGTAGGAAATTTAATGCTGCACGTTCGCCAGTAAGAATGGGGCGGGCGAGCCCGTCCAGTTCAAACAGGCAGTCATTAGGGTTTACGGTGTCGCCGTCCCGTTTGTGCCATTGAATGTTCAGTGTTTTATCCAGTTGAGTAAACACCTCGTTAACCCAGTCGCTTCCACACATGACGCCCGCTTCGCGAGTAATCACCCGAGCCTTCGCTGTACGATCCGCAGGTATAAGCTGCGCCGTAATATCGCCATCACCAACATCTTCGGATAGGGCTACTGAGACTGATTGTTCGATACTCTTTGTTAAGTTCGGGCTTTGCGATTCCGAGGTCATAGCGGGTCCGGTACTGTTTTGAATAGCTTATCGGCGCTGGCTCAGGGTTAGCTGGCCAGCGCTTTGTTGTATATCGAGATGGCGCAATGCGCTCATTCCCAGCAGCACGGGTTGCCGGGAGTCCATTCCAGGGTTAATGCTGGCGGCGACATTATATAGTTTAAACTGACCAATGCTAATTTCGTCGATACGAGTGGCCTGCATTTCGATCAGCCCATTGGCTGTTACACCGTATTGGCTGCCCATCCCTATCAGACCATAACGCTGCGCCAGAGCTGCCGGCACGACTACGTCGGTAGCCCCCGTATCAATGATAAATTCAGCTGCCTCACCGTTGATTTCCCCTGACACCCTATAGTGACCCTTGCGATTTTGCTGGAGGGTCACGGAGATCTCTTCTTTGGAGAATGTTGCTTCAGGGTTTTGGTTGGGGTTGTGCTGTTTACCTTCCCAGGTGCCGAACATTTGAGTCAGAAGTAGTATTCCAATAATCCAGGCAATAAACATCATGGCCTTGCCCGTTGACTGTACTGACACGTCAGGCGCTCCTTGGCGAATAATACGAAGTGCTTAGTTTAACTTGCTCGTTGAAATAGCCAAATGTTTTGTGATGCATCTCTCGCAGCAACATTTCGCAACACGTTTCGAAAAATTGACGCTATATAATGTGAACTATAGTGAAATAATTGACACATAAGCAAGCGGAGAGCTGCATGAGTAGTGCAAAAATTGTTGGAATTCGCGGAGGAGAGGAGATGGCACAGGGGTACCATACTCAGGCTCGGCCATTGGCGACACCATTGGTGAAGCTTCGCGAATTAAGCAAACAGAAAGTGCATGCCCTTCTTCGCAAACTGTTTGAGAATGCCGATGATGCGCTCTTTGCCATGGCCGACAAAGCCGGCAGCAATGGCGACCAGGCGCTGTTTTTTGACGCCATGCGAGAACTTCGCTTGCAGAAAAAACACATTGCCACGCACGTGCTCAAAGGTCTCATAAAATCGTTCAACGAGCTTGGCCACTATCGTAATAATACCCAGTCCAATGGCGTTCAAGAGACACAGCTCGAAGAGCTGAGTGTGTTGCAAAACGATGAGCTGGAAATGAAAGTTGCCATCGAGGGCATGGTAAATCGTTCGCGTAACGCTTGTTCACAGGCTTTGGAAGACTTGTGCGAACGCTGCGAAAGTCTCATGGCGCCTATGCAGTTAAATCCTGATCAAACGCCAGTCAGTCCCGAAATACTTGCCGACTGTTTTGGGGAAGGTATTGCCGACCTTGATATAGGTATACGGGCGCGCTTGGTGGTGCTCAAATTATTCGAAAAGTATGTATTGAGTGAAATGCCTGCCGTTTATTCCGAGGCAAACTCTCTGTTGATTCAACAAGGAGTATTACCCGAGATACGCAAACACCGCCAGCAGCGCAAACAACAAACAACACAAAGGCATGCATGGCCACAGGAGACCAGGGCGAACCAGAATGTGCACCACGATGAGATACCAATATTGGGGGCAGCTATCCCGACAATGCAGGCCAACGGTGGTCTGGAAGATTTGCGCGCGTTGATGCACTCCGGGCCTTCTGAGGCGGCAACAGAAACAGATTTTCCTATGCTTTCAGAAGTGTATTATTCGCAACAGGAACTGATTTCGGCACTGTCGCAGTTTCAGGTGAATGCACCGGCACAGATTCAAGGTAACAACAGCGCCAAAGTGATTGACTTTAGAGGCTTGCTGGATCAGCGTTTGGCTGCCGGGCAGTGCACGTCTTCTTACAATGAAGTCGATGCTGACATCATTAATCTGGTGTCGATGCTGTTTGAGTTCATCCTCGAAGATCGTCAATTACAGCCCACCATGAAAGTGTTGATTGGTCGCTTGCAGATTCCCATTCTAAAAGTCGCGATTATGGATCGCAGTTTCTTTAATAAAGGGGGGCACCCGGCACGTAAACTACTCAACGAGATTGCCTCTGCGGCAATCGGTTGGAATGAGGTGCCTGAGGGAAAAATTGATCGCTTGCGCAATGAAATTGAAAAAGTCGTCGAGGCGATCATAGAAAGCTTCAACGAAGACTTATCCCTGTTTGATGAGCTTTTGACTCGCTTTACCCGCTTTATGGATCAGGAGCGTCGCCGAGGACAGTTGGTGGAGCAGCGCACCAAAGATTCGGAACAGGGTAAAGCGGCTTCGGACAACGCAAAATTGCAGGTACAGAACTTTCTGAATGATGCACTGGCCAAGGCCGAGGTCTCTGCCAGTATTGTTGAATTGCTTCGCGAAGGCTGGAGCAAGGTGATGATCATTCATCACCTGAAAAACGGCGAAGAAAGTAAAGAATGGTACGACAGCTGTCGTACCGTACAGGAATTACTGTGGACGCTAGCGCCACAGGAAAAAGGTGTTGAACCATCGGTTGTGAAGCAGTCTCTGCTACAGAGAATTCCTGCTGTGAATGCGTCGCTGACGCGAGGTCTGGAAGACGTAGCCTTTGATGAGTTTAGGCGTAAAGAACTCCTGCATGAGCTGGAGGCGCAGCATGTGCAGATCTTGCAACAACTAGATCTCGAAATAGAGGCAGGTGAAGTGCGTCAGCGGGAGTATAAGGCGGTTGCCGAACTTATTCGAGAAACCGAAGAGTTAGAATCCATTTTTGAGGCTGACCAGCCCGCAGCGCAAGTGCCTGAGCCGGCGGTAGAGCAAGAGGAGAAAACGGCCGAAGTCTTAGCAGAGGCGGGGCAGCAGCCATCTCAAGAAGCGCTGGTTTCTGAGGATCAGGCTGCCAAGCCTCCTGCAGAAGAAATCGTCCTGGTAGACCCTGCAAGCGTTGCGACGACAAGCGCCACTTTGTCGGCAAATGATCCCTTTGGGCAACAGGTTGAGCACTTTGCTGTGGGCTGCTGGTTTGAATTTAGCGGTGAAGACAAGAGCGAACGTTGTAAGTTGGCCGCAGTGATCAAGGCAACCGGTAAGTACATATTCGTCAATCGCTCGGGCATCAAAGTCGCGGAAAAGACCAAGGCGGAGCTGGCACAAACGCTGCGTCAGGGACATCTGCAAGTGCTTAATGATGGGCTATTGTTTGATCGTGCGCTGGAGTCGATCATCACCAATTTGCGCGGGAAGCAAGACGAAGCCTGAATATCATTGACTGGTGGAGTCTCCCTCCGTAGCATTTGAGCACTAATAACAAAATCAGGTTCTCAAATGCGAGTCGTTAATGGCTGGGTCGATGTTGCCCGGCCTTGTCCATCCCCCAATTTTAATCAGCGGCCTGAGGCATGTGCGGTTGACCTGCTGGTTGTGCACAGTATCAGCTTGCCGCCAGGGGAGTATGGCGCCGGATTTATAGAGCCTTTCTTCTGCAATAGTCTGGACATCGCAGCCCATCCTTATTTCGCAGAGATTGCTGAATTGCAGGTTTCTGCACACTTTTTAATCTATCGCACCGGGGAGCTGGTGCAGTGTGTGTCCTGTGATGATCGAGCCTGGCACGCCGGTGCCAGTGAATATTGTGGGCGTACTAACTGCAATGACTTCTCATTAGGGGTTGAGCTGGAAGGGTCGGATGAGGATCAGTTCAGTTCGCAACAGTATCAACGCTTAATCGAACTGACCCTTTGTCTTGCCTCGCAATTCCCTGACTTGACCCTAGATCGCATTACCGGGCATGAGGATATTGCCCCTGGCCGTAAGACCGACCCAGGCCCTGGTTTCGATTGGGGTTATTTTCGTGATCAATTACGACTGGCGGGTATGCCATTGGGGGGGGCGCCGGTATGAGCAAGCTCTCCGCCGAACAGAGCAGCTGGTATGCCGAGCGCTATATTTCGAGTAGTGTGATTCGCGCGTTGTATAGCTTTTTGCAGCAGAAAGTCGGGGAGGGGCAGCCCGCGCTACTTGCTCTGAACTTAAAAGAAGAAGAGTTGAATGACTCAACCTTTCGTTACCAGGCGCCGCTGTACTTTGAATTGATGAATCTTGGCGAAAAGTTACTGGTCGATCCTGCATTTGGGTTTCATTATGGCCAGTACGCCGAGGCAAACCGTTGGGGCTTAATGGGCTACATTCTCTCGGTGAGTGACAATCTTCGGGAGGTCATCGCCACGCAGCTTAAATTGCAGGCACTGGTAGGTAATATAGGTTGTACCGTGGTGCATGAAGAGGGGCAGCATAGCGCGATAGAGTGGTATACCGATGGCGAACCCAATCGCCATGTTGCCGAGGAGGCACTCACTGGCTGGATTGGATTTGCTCGCCGCATTGTAAAATCTGAACTCAAGCCGGCAGCCATTCACTTTCGCCATAAGGCAAGAGCACCGCTTGTTGAGTACGAGAAATTCTTTGCCTGTCCGGTAGAATTTGGGCAAACCATGAATGCTGTATTGTTTGACGACGCGATATTTGAACTCGCCTTGAAACAACCAGACCGGCAAATGTTTGAGTTATTGCAATCGCATGCCGGAGCCATGTTGCAAGAGAGCGGAGATGATAATCTCAAGCAGCAAATTAAGGCTTTTCTGATACGCGAATTGCCCCGCGATGTGCCTAGCATCGACCGGGTAGCCGACAAGTTCAATACCAGTGTACGCACTCTGCAGCGTCGATTTGAGAGCTGGGGTACCAGTTTCAAGCAGTTTATCGATCAAACTCGCAAAGAGGTGGCACTGCATTACATGAGAAGTGGTGGTGACAATCTATTGGAGCTGACCTTTATGCTGGGGTTTTCAGAGCAAAGTGCCTTTCAGCGCGCTTTTAAACGCTGGACGGGCATGTCACCGCGCCGCTATAGGCAGGATAATCCGCCGAAGGCGCCGTCCTGATCGTGTCGGTCATTAGTTTCTGTCCGTCCATTTTCTGATCAGTAGAGGCTGCCACCTATCACTTGTTAGTAGTGGCTGGTGATGAAGCTTGTGCATGTTGCCACCAGCCAAACACTGCAATAAAGAATACCGCATTTAGTATGCCGATCGCCAAAAAATAAGGCTGCAGCGTCAGCGCAAGTACTTCGAGAATCACAAAGGCAATCCCCGTAGAGGCGCAAATAAACAGAGCATTGAGTACACTGCTTGCGCCCATAATCCGAGCGACTTTGTCTGGGGGAGCCAGACTCTGCAAACGGGCATAGACCGGCGCAATGTAGGCGGTTGCAAACGTGCCGGTGGCGAAAAGCAGAAGGGAAAGCTCGATTGCGCTATCGAAAAGATCCGTTGCGATTAGCGTTGCTTGGGTCGTAGGCTGGTAGAGAGCAATACCAGTGGTGAGCAAGCTCAAAGATCCGCCACTTAAGAGCATAAAGCCAAGACTTTTGGGCTTTCTCCATTCCAGAATGCCTGCGCCCGCCAACATACCCGTTATGAAGATGGCCAAAGCACTCGCGGCCATCGCGGGTGTGCCGTCGATTTCCAGTTTAATGAAATTAATGAATTGAGAAACAAAGAGCGCACTGATCAGCCAGAACCAAGCAATGAGTATTGCAAAGGGCCAGCAGCCGGATATGCGCATAATGCGCAGAATAGTTTTTATATTTCCCTGGGACGTTTCGTTGCTTGTCACTGCTCGACTGTTTTGCATGCGCCAACTGCTAAGTAGGCCAAACAGTGAAATCAACAATAAAAGACAGCCAAAATACACAGGGTGCGAAAGCTCGCCAATAATAAAACCAGCGGACGTGATCGCGACGAGCATGCACGTGAGCGATAGGGTTTGCATGATGGCGTTGCTGCGTATTAGGGCGTTGCCATGATAACGTTCACTCATGTAGGCAAACTTAACTGGCGTCATCACGGCTGTTTTGCAGCCCAGTAAAAAGATTATGAGCAGAGTCAGCCATGGCGCTTCGAGTCCGTAACTCAGGGTAATCATGAGCAGTAGTAATAGATCCAGAGCTTTCAATTGACGAATGAGACGGCGCTTGTTGCGTTGTTCGGCGTGCCGGCCTGCCAAGTAGGAGAGGAATAAAAAAGGCAGGATATAAATGGTAATGGCCAGATTAGCCAGTAACAGTGAATGACTTTGCGTGGTGCTGAAATAGGCCAACACAAACAGAAAACCCTGTTTGCAAAGGTTGTTGCCCAGCACATCAAACCCTTGGCTCAGATAAAAACCAAGGTTGTTTTTGCTGTATGACGCACCGTTCACCATGTTGACTTTAAGCGTATTGATCGAGGCAGGGCTGACAGGCCAGCAACCACTCCTCGAGACTTTTCGCTAACACCCTATGTGATGCATAGCCGGGCTTTTCCAGTACGACCTCACCACTGGTATTGTCGACGCAAACCATATCGTCGCCGTGAGTGCAGGCAATAAAAAAGCTCAACGGAAGGCGGCCCTTGAGTCGGGCAAAGGCGTGGCCTAGCAGGTTCTCGTATAGTCGTTGCTGGTCTTCTTCATTCCATATTTGTAGCAGCAGGGCATCCACTTCGGGGTGTTCGATGGGGATGCTGTCGGCCCAAAAACTGCTGTAAAAGGCCTTAATATCTTGATGAAATTCGGTTTCGAGCGCCTTTTCCAAATCGGAAAACATGACATTGTCATTGCGCGCTTTGGCTTGCCAGGTGCAAATGATGCTGCCTTTTTGCTTCGTTTGTTCAGCAATACAGGGCGATGGCCAAGGTCGTTCAAATTCTGCTTGCGGGAGTGAGTTGCGCTCCTGTTGCCATAGATTGCGGTAGCGTTGGTGCAGGGCTTCGAGAGCGAGAATAACAGCGGCCATTTAGTTTCCATATTGTGCGTATTTTGCGCCCAACCAGGCTGCACCGCGCACGCCACTGGAATCCCCATGGTGGGCGGGTACGACTGGTGTGAGGCAACGGTCCGAGAATACGTGTTTGTCGAGTGAAGCGCGAATTTCGGTGTAAAGGCTGCGCATGTTTGACAGACCTCCGCCCAGAACAATGCAGTCAGGATCCAAAACGTTGATAACACTGGCCAGGGCACGGCCCAGCTGGTCGTGATAGCGATTTAGGCAGGCCTGGGCTGTGTCGTTTCCTGCCGCGGCAAGTTGCAGCAATTCTTCGACCCGCGCGGGGTGAGCTTTTTCGGCGCTTCCGGTCTTTTCACGAAACTGCCGCAACAGGCCTGGCCCGGATAAATAGGTTTCGATGCAGCTCTGTTTTCCACAATAACAGTCTGTCGAGATATCTGTGCTGTTTTGCCAGGGCAGAGCGTTGTGCCCCCATTCGCCGCGGATGCTATTAGGGCCGCTAGAGATACTTTCTTGGATGCTGATGCCGCCACCCACCCCGGTACCGAGAATCACACCAAACACACAAGAATACTTAAAGCCCGCGCCATCGGTGGCCTCCGAGAGGGTAAAGCAATCCGCATCATTTGCGATGGTGACGGGCCGCTGTACGAGTTGTTCCAGGTCGGCTTGTAGTGCCTCTCCAATCAGCCAAGTAGAGTTAGCGTTCTTAACACGCTGCGTAGCAGGGTCGATGCAGCCGGGTATACCGACGCCGAGACTACCTTGTGTTTGGCACTGTGCCTCGGCTTCTGCAAGCAGGGCGTGCAGTGCTTTCAGGGTGGCGGCGTAGTCCCCCTGCGGCGACTCTATACGCCTGCGATAATGTTCTTTGGAGTCGGCATCAAGACCAATAATTTCAATTTTGGTCCC
>JBFHVM010000013.1:0-22221 GCA_041589495.1 Oleiphilaceae bacterium
CCGTCCGGATTCCAGGCTTCGGCCCCATCGAGCGACTTGGCATCGGCAGGAGTTACCGGAAACAAAGCAATCGCAGGAATCCCCATCATCACCAGCTGCTCAGCTTCTTTTAGCAACAAATCGATACTCATGCGCTCAACGCCCGGCATGGACGCCACAGCCTCACGCTGATTAACACCCTCAATCACAAACACCGGATAGATCAGGTCGGCGGCCGTCAACTGATGCTCTCGCATCAAACGGCGACTGGCGTCGGAAACGCGCATTCGACGCATTCGTGAAGAGGGATAATGTCGCACTGGATTGGTAAACACGCTGATGAGTCCTGTTCTTGATTCTAAACCCTAAGACTAGCAGGTCGAGGAGTAGAGAGGAAAGGTGCCTGCAGAGGGCACAAGCACAATCTGCCAGAGGATCTTGTGTCAGCCGATCAGGGTGAATAAAAACGCGCCTGATTACCACCCGCACGCTTGGCCTCATACATGGCCTCATCGGCGCGGCGAATTAACTCCTTACAGGAGATGCCGTCTTTAGGGTAAATACTGATGCCAATACTTCCCTGAACGCTGGAGTTGAGACCCGATGCCGAGAAAGGCTGCTTCAAAATCTCAATAAGTCGATGCGCAACATCCTCGGCGTCTTCCGCATGTTCAATATAGGGCAGGAGAACCACAAACTCATCGCCACCAAAGCGACAGGCAATGTCTTCTTCACGCAAAACAGACAGCAATTTGGACGAAAATTCCTGCAGGGCCAGATCACCCACATCATGCCCAAAGGTGTCATTGACCGGTTTGAAGTTATCGAGGTCAATAAACAAGAAGGCTAGCTGCTGTTCGTGTCGCGAGGCCTGTGCCAGCAACTGGTTGGCAGAATCCATAAAGTTCGGACGATTACGCAGTTTAGTCAGTGGATCGTAATTGGCCGATCGGTAGAGTTCTTCTTCGGATGCTTTACGCTCGGTGATATCCTGTGTGACCCCAATAATACGGCGCTTACTCTCAGAAGTTTTCTCCATGGGAATAAAACAGGAGGTAAACACGCGTGTGCTGTCATTCACCACCAGAGTAAATTCAAACTCCGACGAATAGCCCTCGTGTGCGCGCTGCAGCAGCTTTTCGATACGGGCTCGGTCGTCCTTTTCTACCAGGTCGAGATAGTACAGCCCCTTAATCTCATTTACATCGTCAACCTCCATCATGGTGAGGCCAGCCGAATTCATGCTTTCGAGGCGCCCTTCCTGGTCGATTTCATGAATACAGACCGGCGCATGATCAACAAAGCTGGTGTAGACATTCTGATCCTGAAACTGTTTGACCGACAATTGGTCGGCATCGGACAGGCAGGCTACAGAGACGATAACAATACCATCGTCCTGTTCGATACAAGGCAAAATCAGCTCGATACTAATTTTAAACTGCTCTTCGTTAAAATGACGGGCCGTGGCTTCGATTTCGATATGCCTGCGTTCTTCGAGTATGGCCAACGAAAGCAAGACGGCAACATCGCCGTAATCCACGATATGCGTCCCAGGGTCAGCCTCCAAAAACGCTTTCTTGTCGGTATAACCGAATAAATCGAGGGCCGACTCGTTGACATCATTAATATAAAAATACCGCGCCAGCGCAGCCAGCGTTTGCGAATCGGTGCTGAGTAAATCGGTGTAGGGGGCCTGATGTACGGATTGAATATGCGCTAAGTGCCTGAGCAAGGGACCCAGATCTATGACCAAAAGTGCCGTGTCCCGTACCTGCAACACACGTCGATACCAGTTAACCACCTTGCGTTGCTCAATGGTTAGGTATTCTTTTTCTCGTGTCGCTTGCTTCGCGCTGTTTTCCATCTCGCTCAGGACAAATTTACCGATGAAGAAGGGAGTATAGTGCAGGCGAAAAATCCTGCCCAATCAGACATGTTTTTTTGCACAAAAACTGTGCATCCTTGTAAAGCGCAGGCATTTTATCCAGACAACACAACCTGCGCATCTGTTTTTCTGAAAAAAAAGGGAACTTATGTTGCGCGCAATATGTCTTAAACGATTCTGAACAATTGGCGTGCTATAGTAGCCGCTACCCTTTACCCCATCAGTATGGAAACCATCGATGAGTCCCAAAAAAATCGGCATCGCGCTACTCCTAATCTGCGCCTTTCTGGCCTTTTTTGCCTTTGATCTTAAGCAGTATTTCAGTCTCGACTTTTTCAACGCGCAAAAAACCGAGCTACTGGCTTACGCAGACGCCAATCCCTGGTCGACTGCTGCCGCCTATTTTGCAATCTATGTGTTGATTACGGCGCTTTCCCTCCCGGCAGCCGCCATTGTGACCCTGGCGGGTGGCGCCATTTTTGGCGTTGCAAAAGGCGTTGTGCTGGTTTCTTTCGCGAGCACCATCGGTGCAACACTCGCCTTTCTGATAGCCCGCACGCTGTTTCGCGAAAGCGTACAGGCCCGCTTTGCCAAGTCATTGAAAACCATTAATGCAGGCATTGAGCGAGAAGGCAGCTTTTACCTGTTTGGCCTACGTTTGGTGCCCTTGTTTCCGTTTTTTGCCGTGAACCTGATTATGGGTCTCACCCAAATGTCGGCAAGGCGCTTTTTCTTCGTCAGTCAACTCGGCATGTTGCCCGGGACCATTGTTTACGTAAACGCCGGTACTCAATTGGCCCAGATTGATACCCTGGGCGACATCACTTCGCCGGGGCTCATTCTGTCCTTTGTGCTACTGGGTATTTTCCCCTTGATCGCCAAGCGCATTCTGGAAGGTGTGAAGGCACGCAAGGTGTATAAGAACATTGATCGCCCGAAAACCTTCGACACCAACATGGTCGTGATCGGAGCGGGCTCAGCCGGCTTGGTGACTTCCTATATCGCCGCCGCCACCAAGGCCAAAGTAACGTTGATCGAGAAGCACAAAATGGGTGGAGACTGCCTCAACACCGGCTGCGTACCCAGTAAAGCCCTCATTCGTTCTGCCAAAATAGCCAATTACTGCCGACGCGCCGAGGAGTATGGTCTTTCAGTGTCAGAGCCTGTAATCGACTTCAAAGCCACCATGGAGCGCGTTCAGCAGGTGATTAGCGATATCGAGCCCCATGACTCCGTGGAGCGCTATACCGGCTTAGGCGTGGACTGTGAGCAGGGTGCCGCTCGCATCATCGACCCTTTCAGAGTCGAAGTGAATGGCAAGGTCATCACTACCCGCAATATCGTCATTGCTACGGGTGCCCGTCCCGCCGTGCCCGAGCTACCGGGGCTTGATGCCGCGCCCTATTATACCTCCGATAACATCTGGTCATTGCGTGAGGCCCCAAAACGCATGATTGTGATGGGCTCTGGCCCCATTGGCTGCGAACTGGCGCAAAGCTTTCATCGCCTGGGCGTACCGGTCACGCTGGTGAATCGCTCTGATCGCCTGATGCCCAAAGAAGATGCTGAAATTTCGCAATATGTGCGCGAAAAACTTCTGAACGAAGGCATGGATCTTAAGCTGGGCTATCCACCACAGCGCTGCGAGCGGGTAAACGGAGAACACCAACTCATTGTGAAAGCCCCCGATGGACAAGAATTGGCCCTACCGTTTGACTGCCTGCTGATCGCCACGGGCCGTAAAGCGAATGTTGAAGGATTTGGCCTCGAAGCCCTGCAACTCGACACCGATAAAGACGGTACCTTGCGCGTCAATGAATTTCTACAAACACGCTTTCCCAATGTGTATGCCTGCGGCGATGTGGCTGGCCCCTATCAGTTCACCCATGCGGCGGCACATCAGGCCTGGTATGCCTCGGTGAATGCATTGTTTGGCACCTTCAAGCGCTTCAAGGTGGACTACCGTGTGATTCCCTGGGCCACCTTTACCGACCCTGAAGTTGCACGGGTAGGACTCAATGAAAGTGAGGCCAAGGAACTGGAAATCGAGTACGAAGTCACCCGTTATGGTATCGATGATCTGGATCGCGCTATTGCCGATGGCGAAGCCCATGGCGAAGTGAAAGTGTTAACCGAGCCCGGTAAAGACAGAATTCTGGGGGTCACCATCGTGGGTCATCATGCCGGTGATCTGATCAGCGAATATGTGACAGCCATGAAGCATGGACTGGGCCTGAACAAAATACTGGGAACCATACACATTTACCCCACACTAGCAGAGTCCAATAAATATGCAGCAGGGGAATGGAAGCGTAATCACGTGCCAGAACTGGCAATGAAGTGGTTGCCACGCTTTCATGCATGGCGACGGGGCTAGGCTGAGAACAGCGGGATGCGCTGCGCGTCCCGCCACTGGCATCAGAACCGGATATGCAGCAGCACTGCTGGTTGTACTGACATGGCCCAAGTGAGCATGGCAAAGCCAAAACAGGCCGAGCCAAAAATTTGCGAGCTGCGAATTTTGGAGCATTGCTGAGGATCTTTCAGCGCCGACTTCCATTTTTTAAACGCCGTTGGTTCAAACAGACAGAGCTGCGAACAGCCACCTTCTGTATGCTGAAACTCATGAATGCAGCTTTCGTCCTGGTCACGTAAATACAGCACCAATATTGCGAGCCCCAAGGCAATGACAAAGGAGCCCGATACGATCTGCGCCTTGCTCAACACGAAGTCGGCAACCAAGGCCGACCCCAGCAAGCCAGCCATCAGCAACACCAACGACAACACCAGCAATGAGAAGCTCTTGCACATGCGCGCCTGCTTGCGACGTGTTTTGCTTACCCGCAAACCCACCTCATCGCCTACATGAAAACGTCCTGAGGCACTGGCATCAATAGCGGTAAAGCTTA
Source organism: Oleiphilaceae bacterium (assembly GCA_041589495.1). GTDB lineage: Bacteria > Pseudomonadota > Gammaproteobacteria > Pseudomonadales > Oleiphilaceae > PZPK01. Next base: position 4,774 of record JBFHVM010000013.1, read on the forward strand.
TCGCCCCCTCTGGTGCCTGATATTCGATCACCGGGTAAAAACCATCTTTTACGTAGGGCTCACCGGCGCCTTGTTCGCGCCCGATCTTGGGGACAAAAACCTGCTGTATGGATGTCACGCGCGCCTTGAGATACGAGCTGGCACGTAAGAAGCGGGCATAATCCCGACACAAGAACCACCCGGTCACGGCCAGAGTGGTACCCATTATAAAGGTAAACGCATCAATCAAAGGGTTCTTCTCTTTAATGTTGCAAACTGCGATGCCTGTTCCATGCGCATCTTGCCAAACTACTATTTCCGTTTTAAGGCACTTTCTTGACGATAATCGGCCTCATAAATGAGAACTCGATCACGAAAAGGCTGTGAATTATCGCATTTTTTACTATGGCTGCAAGACTCAGATACAAAAAAAGACGCCATTTGGCGTCTTTTTACTTTTCACCCTTTGCGGCGTCACTGGCAGCCTGGCGAAAATAGTCGGGGCAACACAACCTTAAATGGGTGCAGAACCATAGGTCATGTTTGGTTTTTTAGGTGGATCGGCACGCACATTGTCGGCAATCTGCTGTACTCGCCCGCCATTTTTCAAAAAGGCTTCGACGTCGCTGCTGAGTTGATTTCGTACATTATTCCTTTGTTCATTTGACGACTCGCTGGTCACTTCCAGGAGCGCCGCTTCTTGTTGTGACATAGTGGCACCTTTTTTTTGACTTTCTTGTTTCTTACTGCTGACTTGTTCAATTTGTTGTGACTCCTGAGGCGAATCCTGCCTTGAAGCATGGAGCACAGCCCTGCACTGCCCTCCCGCTTTTGTCGCGTTGATTTTTATTGGTAACAGTGCATTAACTAGCAAATATAAACCAATTTATTAGTTATGCAAGATAAATACATGGTTTATATACAAATTTTTAATATCAACATGCTACAAGTCATTTCACTGGCGATTAAACATGTAACGAAACGTTGCCAAACGTGGCAAATTGCAAGAAGGCAGGCAAAAGTAAATAAAGCAGCTAGGCTTAAATTATCAGCGCAAGGGAAAATAACGTAAGTGCGCTGGAGATCTCTCCGAATGTTATTTTCCATCCCTAGTTGTTATAAGGACTTTACGGGACTCCTCTGGAGTCCCTTTTTTTGTTCTAAATAAGCAGGAGGCGACAGATCGAAGTTTCTGCCTTCACAATGAAAGGAGGAGAGATGCGGTGCTTAGTCGTCCAGCAGCTTGAGATGCGAGATATCCGGCTCGGGGGTCGCCACTTCTTCTTTTTTATCGGCGAGGTTACTGCCCACGGGGGCCAGGCTAATTTCGTCCAGATGTTCAAACAGCGGCGCATCCACTTCGTGCTCTTCTGAAAGCCGGACCCCCGCTGGTTCAAGATGAAAGTCTTTACCTTCGAGAATTTGCGCCGCTTTTTCACCGGCCAATGGCAAACCCGATGGATTATCACGATCTACAAAGTCACCGGCAGGCAACGGCTGCGAGGCAGGAGAAGTCTGCGGCGAGGTAGTCGGAGCAGGCGTCTGTGCTGCTGGTGCGGAAACTGCGGGAGCCTCAGCGGCCGGAGCATCGAGATCTACCGCAGTTCCCGGTACTCCGGTTTGCTCAATGACACAGACACAACCGCGCTTTTCCATCGCGACAATATACTTGCGCGCCGTGTCGGCATCGAGTTTGTTGCGAATAACTACCCGCTTGCCACTGAACATGCGCTCCACCTGATCGGCAGAGGCTTTAAACAGCTGTGCAACATGCTGACGTGCCTGCTCGGGTGCGACTCCCGCCACGAGCTCACCGTAAAATACCAATTCGTACTGACTCATTACGCATTTACTCCGTAGCAGACCTACTCTGCACTGATTGAGTTTCCATATCCTGCTGCCATTTTACCACTTGATTGCGTCCGGCGTTTTTGGCGCGATACAGCGCCTGATCGGCGCGTTCAAATAATTCCTCTGGCGAATCAACTGCATCAAACGCCACGAGGCCAAAAGACATGGTAATCTGAATTTTTTCGTCGCGAAAATGAAAAGGCAGACGCCCAATCATTTCCCGTGTTTTATCGATCACCTCAAAGGCCGTATCTTCATCGGTCTCGGGCAGAATCAGCACAAATTCCTCGCCACCATAGCGCGCCACAAAATCTGTTTTACGTATCCGGGTGACAATTTCTTTGGCCATAATTTGTAACACCTTGTCTCCCGACAAGTGGCCGTAGTTATCGTTGATGTGCTTAAACTTATCCACATCGCCTACAACCAGTGTGGCGGGCTTAGCGTAGCGTCTCCAACGCTCAAACTCCATGGCGTAGCGCTCATCGAAGGCCTCGCGATTGGGTAAGCCGGTCAAGGCGTCAGTGGTGGCGCGACGATGTTCCTCCTGCAAGCGTTCACGAATTTCGATGGACTCTTTTTCCATCTCATCGAGTCGCTTTTGCATGGCCGCGAATTCTTGCGAGCGCGATTCCTCGAAGGCCTGCTCCACCTTGGTGTAACGATCCATGGCCTGAGTGATCGTATCGAGATGTCCGGTGATGGAACGCTTAAGGATTTCGACATCCTGCGCCTGCTCCACCTCCTCGTTCATCTCCGAAACCTGTGAGCGCATCACCCGATCCAGTTCATGGCTCTCCATGCGACGTTGGGCATCTTCTTCCTGCGTGGTGGTCAAAAAGCCCTGCACTCTGCCCAGGCGTTCATCCAGCACCTGCAGGAAGGTTTCGAAATCACGCTGACCTTTACCCACTACCGAGATCACCAGACTTGCCAGATCGTCCAAAGTGGGGCCTAACTCATACCAGTTCAGTTTGCTGGAGATTTTACTGCGCAAGCGCTGCAAGTCCCGCTCCGCGCTTTTGGGAAAGCTCAATTGATCGAGCAGATGATTCAGCGTGGCTTTGATGTGTACCGCAATCGAAGAGAAGCCCGGCACGACTTCCTCTACTTCGGAATCCGGTTTGGGCAGCTCTGCCTCAAGATCCAGCTCTTCGGCACTCAGTTCGGTTGGCGTAGTATCGGCTTGTACCCCAGGGGCTACATTTTCATCACGAGAACCAAACAAACGACTGAACAGGCCTCCGCTCTTTTTCTCCTCTCCCACTACCTGTTGTATGGTTTCGGCCTGTAACTGCGCATATTCGCTCAGAATACCAGGGAGTTCCTGCAACTGGGCGGCATGACGGGCGGAAGACCGGGACAGTTTTTTGAGCGCTGACTTTTGCTTGCGGGCAATCGGCAAGGCGAGCAATTGCTCACACAGTGTTTCTAACGCAGCGACGACCTTGCGCGCATTTTCCTGCTTGCTTTCATCAGCATTGAGAATCAATTTATCGATACGTTTGAGACGTTTGGCAAGGTCGTTGTCGGCCGGCGAGGCATCACGAATGGCGCTGCGCAAGCTGCTTAGCTCCTCGTCGAGCGCCTCACCTACGTTGTCAGCGGCCAGACTGATGCGCACCAACAGGCGCTGCAGCAGTTCGGCATAGTCCTGAGCCAGGCGTTTATCCTGTTCAAACTGTTCGTTCTGCTCGAAATACTTGTCCTTCCAGCGATCGACTTCCTGCATCAGATCCAGGGACTTGCTCATCGCACTTCTCCAGGGCTAGGTTTTTTTCCGCGCACGTGGATGGGCCGCATCGTATACCTCGGCCAAATGTTTAAAGTCTAGATGAGTATAGACCTGCGTGGTGGAAATATCGGCGTGACCAAGTAATTCCTGCACGGCACGCAAATCCTGACTGGACTCCAGCATGTGACTGGCAAAGGAATGGCGCAGAGTATGCGGCGATACATCGGTAATCAAACCACGCTCCAAAGCCTGCTGTTTCAAGCGTACCTGTACATTGCGCCGTGAAATACGACGGCCCTGCTGACTGATAAAAAGGGCCCTTTCGGCATCATCGCTGCGCACAGGCACATCATTCCGAAACGCCAACCACTCCTGCATTGCAGTAACTGCCTTGCTGCCCAACGGCAGGTCGCGCTCTTTGCGCCCTTTACCTAACACGCGTACACGGCCGCCCTTTAAATCGATGTCGTTGCAGTTAACGCCCACCAATTCGGACAAACGCAAGCCAGAAGAGTAAAACAGTTCGAACATGGCCAGATCCCGAATGCGATGCCATTCACTGGCCTCTTCATCGAGCAAGTGGTTGATCTGGTCCACGTTCAATACACGAGGGAGCTTTTTCTGGCTTTTAGGGGCCGGCACGTCCAGTGCTGGATTATCTTTGACCTTGCCTTCGCGCAATAAGAAATGAAAGAAGCCCCTGATGGATGAGAGCGCGCGCTGAATACTGCGTCCACTGAGCTTTTGCTGCCGTAAATACCCTACATAACGGCGTAATTGCCCGTGATTGAGCTGCTCCCACGAGCTCACCGACTGATGCTGACACCAGCCACGTAAGCGCTGCAGGTCACGAAAATAGTTTTGGTGGGTATGTGGTGAGAGCTGACGCACTTCGCGTAGCTCTCGGGAATAAGCCTCGAGTTCATTATCCATCGCGCGGCCCTTTAGGTACCGGCATCGCAATAGCGGGCAGCACGACAGTGGGATTTAGTCGAGTAACGAAGGTACCTGCGCATCGAGATGCTGACTCCGAGCCTTCATCAATAATGCCGGCAGAATACGGCTGATGAAATCGCTGATATAGGTGAGGAAAAGCGAGCCCATGGAGGTATCAAAGTGACGCTCATCGCGGCTGGCCAGACAGAACATGCCCAGATTCTCGCCATTGCGCAAAGGAATCAGTGCCGCGGAGCCGATTTCTTCAGCCATGCCGGGAAACAGGCATTGTAACTGTTCCTTCGAAAACTGGCCGCACACCGCTTTGCTGCTGTCCATCAGGTTACCGAGAAGCTCGCGCGCCTTGTCGACAGGCAACAGGTTAATATCCGCCACCGGATAGTCATCCTGCTCGCCAAACACCACAACACTGCTGAAATCGATATTGGGATCGTCTTTGAAGGACTCACTCACCACATATTGCACTTCGTCCAGACTTTTGATTTCGAGCATATTGAGTAAGAGGCGCTTGCTCTTCTCAAAGTGCTGATCGTTTTCGCGCGCTACCGCAATCAGGCTTTCGAGACGATTCTTCAGATCGTCACGATCCTCACGAAACACCTGCACCTGACGTTCTCCCAAGGAGATGGCCTTGCCACTCTGATGAGGCAAGCGAATATCCCGCAACAGGTATTCATGTTCAATAAAGAAGTCCGGGCGGGCACGCAAATACGCCACCACCTGCTCGTCATTTATTTCGTTATTGTCGTGCGACACACTACTCACTGCACTATCTGTCATTGTTCTGCCATTATCGTTGAACGCCAGTGCCGGGCACCCGCGCAGCCTGCCAAGCAAGCTATATTCTTATTTTACCCTCAAATACACTGACCGCAGGGCCTTCCATCATGACCGGTTCACCCTGACCCGCCCATTCAATTTTCAGATTGCCTCCCGGCAGTTTCACTTCAACGGGCGACTCCAAGACACCGCGCTGAATACCGGCAACCGCTGCAGCGCAGGCACCTGTACCACAAGCCAATGTTTCGCCGACACCGCGCTCGAACACGCGCAATTTAATAAAATGGCGATGCACCACTTCCATAAAACCAACGTTAACACGCTCCGGAAATCGCTCATGGCTCTCCATGGCAGGGCCCAGTCTATCGATAGCCGCCTCGCGCACATCATCCACCAGCAGCACCGCATGCGGATTACCCATGGACACTGCCGACAGGTGTATGGTTTCGTCGCCTACTTTTACAGCATAAACGCTGTCCTGCTGTTCTGCCACAAAGGGAATGTCTGCCGGCTCAAAAACCGGTGCGCCCATATCCACCAGCACGCGACCGTCTTCGTTGATCTGCAGCTCAATATCGCCCTTTTGCGTTTGCACGCGAATACGCGGGGCATCGATGAGTTTTTTGTCTCTTACGTATATCGCAAAACAGCGGGCACCATTGCCGCATTGCTCTACTTCGCTGCCATCGGCATTGAAGATGCGATAGCGAAAATCCACATCGGGCTTGCCGGGCGGCTCCACGAGCAGCAGCTGATCGAAGCCGACCCCCATATTGCGATCGGCCAGTTTGCGAATCTGTTCGGGCCGAAAATGCGCATGCTGCGTAATCGTGTCGACCACCATAAAATCGTTGCCGAGCCCATGCATCTTAGTGAAGTTAATGATCATTACTGAGTATTCCGCCTTGGGTGCCTAGGGCAAACGACTTTCGAGCGCCAGCTGATCATCAATCGACTCGCGACGACGCACAACCAGGGCTTCTTTACCGTCTACCATAATCTCGGCGGCACGATTACGGCTATTGTAGTTGGATGCCATGGCAAAACCGTAAGCGCCCGACGAGCGCACCGCCAAAACATCACCCTGTTTGATACGCAAGGCGCGATCCTTACCCAGGAAATCGCCCGTTTCGCAGACCGGGCCCACTACGTCATAGACCACTTCTTCGGCATCCTCTCGCGGCCGTACCGGAACGATAGCCTGCCAGGCCTGATATAGCGAAGGTCGCAGCAGGTCGTTCATGGCGGCATCGATAATGGCAAAGTGCTTGCCTTCATGGCCTTTGAGGTATTCCACGCGAGTGAGCAATACACCGGCATTGGCAGCAATGGAGCGACCGGGCTCCATGATTAGATCCAGCTTGCGCTCACCGAGTCGTTCCAATACAGCAGCCACATATTCTGCCGGCTCGGGAGGCTGCTCGCCCTGGTAGCAAACACCCAGGCCACCACCCAGATCGAGATGCTCCACCGTGATGCCCTGCTCACCGAGTTGATCAAGAAGTGCCAGCACGCGATCCAGTGCATCCAGAAACGGCGCCACTTCGGTCAGCTGCGAGCCAATATGACAGTCAATGCCGCAGATTTTTATACCCTGCATTCCAGCTGCACGCTGATAAATGCGCTCAGCCTCGGCGATGGCAATACCGAACTTGTTGTCTTTAAGACCGGTGGAAATATAAGGATGCGTACCGGCATCCACATCGGGATTGACGCGCAAGGATACCGGGGCCTTGCGCCCCATTTTACAGGCGACCTCATTGAGCATGTCGAGCTCGGCTTCGGATTCCACGTTGAAGCACTTTACACCAACATCGAGCGCGCGTTGCATTTCGTGGGCCTGTTTACCCACACCGGAAAAGACAACTTTAGCGGCATCACCGCCGGCACGCAGCACGCGCTCCAGCTCGCCCACCGACACGATATCAAAACCGGCTCCCAAGCGTGCCAACACATCCAGCACAGCCAGGTTGGAATTGGCTTTAACGGCATAGCAAATTAAATGCGGTGCCGTACCAAAGGCTTCATCATAGGCACGATAGTGGCGCTCTAATGTTGCGCGCGAATACACATAACTTGGCGTACCAAAGCGATCAGCCAGCTCTTGCAGCGGTAGTTCTTCGGCAAAAAGCTCGCCATTCTGATAAGCAAAATAATCCATGGGTACTTCATTCCACCGGGGATTCGACGGTTTGTTCTGGCTCAAGCTCTTCGGCCGCCGCTGGATTTTGCTCAGGCAAGTACAGGGCGCCTTTCTGGCCGCAAGCGGCAAGACCGAAGAGGCAAACGATTAAGAGGAGGCGTTGTCGCACGAAAAACCATCAAATACAGTCAAAAAATAATCGGCAGAGTATACCGGCTCAGCGCCCGCTTGCCTAATGGATTAGGGGGGATTGACCTAACGCTCGAGCTCTAATAAACGGTTATCAAACTGCTGATAGGCTCTCACATAATCGAGCGTGCCGTAACTTTCCTGCCCAAATTCCCCGCCCTCGAGGTTATGTTCTGGAAAGGCGATGTCGGCCACTTGCATGAGGCGGTGGGAAGCGCTGTGCTCGCTGAGTAATTTATGACGCAGCGCCTGAAATTGTCGCTCGCCATAATCGTAAAACGAAAATTCATGCCCCTCGCAATGCAGATCAAAACAAAGACGGTTCTGATCGTGGTAAGCCGTTGCGGTAATTTCGAAGGTCGCGCGCTGGGGAATCTCTTTGATACGATGAAACCGAAAGCTCTCCCCGCCCGGCACCACACGTACAAACTGTATACCCGGCAAGCTTTGCGTGGCATGGTCTTCCATGGCCAGATTGAGCTGACGCTTTTCGAGCATGCGTTGCAGCATGGTATTCAAGCCCTGACAAAACCGGGCTTCTTCACTGTATGGCGCCAGATAGCGATAACAGCTACCACTTTCATCCAGCACAACCACATCCAGCACGCTGCCTTCATTAAGATAAAACACCTGTATCTGCCCTTTGCGATTATGCTCAAAACAGGCACGCAGCAGACGCTCATACTGAAGAGTATAACGGTCCAGAGCGATGGCACTGTAACTGCTGCGGCGCTGAGCCAATTGCTCAAACAAAGCCTCTTCGCCATGACAGGCTTTAAATCGAAAGGTGCCGTCCTGGCAGCTCACGATGTAGAAACAGTCTTCAATCTCGACCACAAAGCGGCGGGCTCTGAGCCCTTGCTCACCGAAAAAAGCCTCTCTCGCGTCTTCAAATAAATGCCTTACTCGCGCGGCAATCGCCTCGGCCCGATGCGCACAAAAGCAGTACACCCCCAAACGGTGCTCGCGCGCACTGGCCTTTTTGGCACTGGCCTGCAAATAGGCCTGCAAGGCCTGCAACAGCAGTTCGCCCTTATCAAAGCGCTGCACACTGAGCTCGTGCCAGGAATTCAGCGACACCTGATCGATACTTTTCACCAGATTGTGCTTTTTCGAGCCATATCCAAGTGAGTCGGTACGATCACTGATACGATGCAATCCCGGTTCACTGACGCTTTCCATGGGATCGAGGCCCACGTTGACAAACAGCATGATTTCCTTAGGCTGCGGTGCGCGCAAAAAAGCACTTTGTTCAACACCAGGCAAGGGTAATTCCATCTGGCGGGCAAACACCTGAAGCATGCTTTGAATTTCGTAAACCGTGGCGGCGCTGTTGCCCGGCACCAGACTCAAACGCGTGGCCCGCGTGATCATGCCATTAAAATAGAGCCAGGCCAGCAGCTCGGTAAGGTGCGCCGACTTTTTGAGCATGGGGTGATAGGCGGCTTCGGCTGCCGAGGCTAGGTCGCGATACAGTAACCAACCCTCGCCCGAAGCATGTACGGCACTGGTGCTGGCATGGTGAATGGCCAGATTCTCTTCCCACAGGCTGGGCGCGATACCCGGATTAAGACGTTCAATTTTGCCGGCCTTTTTCTGAAAAATAGCGTAGAGTTTGCGCCCCAATAGGCTGAGATCCTCAGCAGTTATAGACGAGGCGATATTGTTGTCTCGGGCATACTGCGACAGGAATCGGTAACAGTGACTCAGCTCGTTGAATACTTCCTTGCGCTCCTGACTCACCTGATCCATTTTCCAATTCTGTCGATTATCCAGATAGCGAAATTTGCTCTCAGGCCAATGCCAGTGCTCGACGACCTTTTCGAGGCAGCGTCGCTGCCAGGAAGGCGTACGTGATGCATTCTGGCGTGATAGTTTCTGACCGATTTTGAGATAGAAACTTTTGCGCACCAGATCCAGCCGTTTCAGTTCACCACGCTGCTCCAAATAGTGCTCTAGCCGCTGATAAACTAGCAGGTAGGGGTCCAGCGTTTCGGCAGCGAGTTCATCTTCGTACACTGCCAGCTTGAAGCTGACACTCAAGCTGGCAGCAGCGGGTAGCTCCTGAGCGTAAACCTCGGCCAGCAAGAGTTTGAGCACAGATTTGTAGGGCGCATCCAACCCCTTATATAGCTGCCACAATCCCGCGCCCACCAGTTCGTTTTTGGGGATATCCGCAGCGGAGCCGAAATCGATCACCTCTTTTTGCGGCACAAAACGCTTGTTGAGCAACATATCGGTGGTTTCCGCATAATCGGCCTCCAAGTGCGGCGGTACCAACCACCACAGCGGGTAGCATCCCGCCAGCAGAATCGCGGTGCGGTAAAATTCATCGAGCAAGAGATAGTGCTGTGCCGAACCACTGCTTTCGGCATCTAAGCGGTTCTCGGCAACCCCCCGCCGAAATGCCTCGGCATTCATCATAAAGGTATGCAGCTCCAGGCCCGATTCATTCGCCCAGTGATCAATGGCCTGCATTTTGCGATGCAGGGCATCGAGCTGCTCCGCGTTAAGACCTGGATCGTGGCACAACCACATGTCGACGTCGCTGGCTTCACTGTGTGCCAAGGTGCCGGTGCTACCCATAATAAACAGGCTTTGTATCTGCGGCGTGTGTCGTCGATCCGCGCGGTATTTAAAGGTTTGCGAAAAGGTCTTGGCTATCGCCTGTACGGTTTTGTCCGGCGCATACCCGGCAATACCTCGTGGACTGTCCTGTGAGATATAACCCGGCAGCAGAGGGTGATTGACCTGATACAACAGAGGTAGCACGGCAAGCACGTCGCGCTGTCGCAGGGAGAGACCATCGTGCGTTTTCTGCAGTCGATCCTGATTCACCTGCATAAAGCGTTCGCGAATCTGCTTGAGTTGTTTGCGATCGACGCCTTCGGAGAAGTCCGGTTTCAGGACATGTTTGGGAACGTTCATCAGGGCCCAGAATTATCTACATACCAGCCAATGCGGAGGCTCAGTGTTTCGATATTCTCAGCCCCAATGCTTTCACTATAGCGCAGACTGTTTAATCTGCCCGCGCTTGTTGGTGGGCCTTTGGTAGCGTTTTGTAGCCAGCTCTAGCCCGCTGTACGGGCCTGCAGCGAGGCTTTCGCTCTGGCCGTTGCCGCCTTCACCTGTGCCGGGGCGGTGCCGCCAATGTGATCACGGGCATTAACCGAGCCCTCTAGTGTCAACACATCGAAGACGTCTTCGGCAATGATGTCGCTGAAGCCCTGCAGCGTGGTCAGATCCATATCGGCCAGATCCAACCCGGTCTCGACACCATGCGCAACGGCTTTACCCACCACTTCGTGGGCATCACGGAACGGTACGCCTTTCACCACCAGATAGTCGGCCAGGTCAGTGGCGGTAGAGAAACCGCGACGCGCGGCTTCGCGCATATTGTCGGCTTTTACCTGCAGCGCCGGCACCATGTCGGCATAGGCCTTGAGGCAGCCTTTCACCGTATCGAGGGCATCAAACAGCGGTTCTTTGTCTTCCTGATTGTCTTTATTGTAGGCCAACGGTTGCCCCTTCATCAGCGTTAACAACGCAATCAGATGACCGGTCACACGACCACTCTTACCGCGTACCAGCTCGGGTACGTCGGGATTTTTCTTCTGCGGCATGATGGATGAGCCGGTGCAGAACCGATCGGGCAGATCAATAAAATCAAACTGTGCCGACGCCCACAGAATCAATTCCTCAGACCAACGCGAGAGGTGATTAAGCAGCAAGCTGGCTGCAGCGCAGAATTCGATGGCAAAGTCTCGGTCACTCACGGAATCGAGCGAGTTATAGGTGGGACGTTCAAAACCCAACAGCTCGGCCGTCATTTCACGATCAATGGGGTAGGTGGTGCCGGCCAGAGCCGCGGCGCCCAGAGGCATCACATTGACGCGTTTACGGCAGTCCATCAGCCGCTCGAAGTCGCGCTGCAGCATTTCGAACCAGGCCATAAGGTGGTGACCAAAGGTGACGGGTTGCGCTGTCTGTAAATGCGTAAACCCAGGCATAATGGTCGCGGCTTCACGCTCTGCCAGTTCTACCAGCCCCTTTTGCAAACGGGTCATTTCGTCTGCAATCACATCGATTTCATCGCGCAGATAGAGGCGAATATCGGTTGCCACCTGATCATTACGCGAGCGCCCGGTGTGTAGTTTTTTACCTGTAATACCGATGCGCTCCGTCAGTGCCGCCTCGATATTCATGTGTACGTCTTCGAGCTTGACCGACCAGTTGAAGTTACCCGCTTCAATCTCGCCACGAATGGCAGTGAGCCCTTCGATAATCTGATCGCGTTCGGTATCAGTCAGTACGCCTACTTTAGCCAGCATAGTGGCATGAGCAATGGAGCCGGCGATATCGTGATAGTACAGGCGCTGGTCGAAGTTCACCGACGCAGTGAATTGCTCTACAAAAGCATCGGTTGGCTCATTGAAGCGCCCACCCCAGGGCTTTTCTGTACTGCTGGTTTCGTTGCTCATGCCTTGTTACCCATCTACACTGAAAATTGAACTCTAAAAACTGGCGGCGCAGTATAACATGAAAGCGGACGCGCGCTTATCTTCAGCAGCCCCGGCTGCAGGCGGAGAACAAACCGCCGCATCACAAACCTTTATTCCCGACCTGTGCCAGCTGCAGTCGGTTCTGCTGATGCTGATTCTGACGCAGCTGTTTGCCCTGATCGTGTCTTTGGTCATAGGAGGGGAATACCTGCTCGACTGGGCCAATCTCGGGCTGTTGTCGGTGTATTGCCACGTCATCGTTCTAAGCTGTGGTGCCGTGATCTGCGCCAGTCGCAAGCGACTTGCCGAATTGTCTGCACGTAACAGTGCGCTGTTGAGTCTGCTGCTGATTATCGGCACCAGTTACGCCGTGAGTCGCGGTAGTGCATTGCTCATGGGCGATCACTTTGTTGGCGATGAGGGCCTGTTTGTGTGGCGTACCGTACTGGTGAGCTCCTTGTTGGGCATGTTGCTGCTGCGCTATTTTTATTTACAGTTTCAGTGGCGGGAACAAAAGCAGGCAGAACTACGATCACGATTAGAGGCTCTGCAGGCACGTATACGTCCGCACTTTCTATTCAACAGCATGAATGCCATTGCCAGCCTCATTACCGTCGATCCGGAACGTGCCGAAGAAGCCGTGCTCGACTTATCTTCCCTGTTCAGGGCTACACTGAAAACCCGTGAAATGTTGATTTCGCTGGACGAGGAGCTGGCTCTGTGCAGGCGCTACCTTAATATCGAAGCCCTGCGATTGGGCAAACGCCTGGCCGTGGAATGGGAGGTCGAATCCACTGTAGGTAGCAGCCTGATTCCGCCACTCACCTTGCAGCCTCTGCTCGAAAATGCCATCTACCATGGCATACAGCCCCTCACACATGGGGGCACCATTCGCATTGAATGCTATCGCCGCAAAGAAACCAATTATGTACTGATCACCAATCCCTATGAGCCTACCAGCCAGCATTCACACGGTAATCAAATGGCCCTGGATAATATTCGCCACCGCTTTCTCGCGCTTTTCGGCGAGGCCGCAATCCTTAAAACCAGTCGCCAGGATAAGCAATATACCGTCACTCTGCGATTTCCTGTTCGATACAAAGACCCTGCCAAAAAACCGGAGAAACACGACGCATGAGCACATCGACGCGAACCATCACGGTGTTTGTTGCCGATGACGAAGATCTCGCCAGAGAGCGAATTAAGCGCATGCTGCAGGATCTTCCCGACTATACGTTGGTCGGTGAGGCCGAGAATGGAGAACGGGCACTGCAACAAATATCATCTTTACAACCCGACGTGGCCCTGCTGGATATTCGTATGCCGGGCATGGATGGCATAGAACTGGCCCGCCACTTGAGTCATTTGGATGTGCCACCGGCCATTATTTTTTGTACGGCATACGACGAATACGCCATCGAAGCATTCAAGTATCAGGCGCTGGGTTATCTCTTGAAACCCGCCCGTAAAGAAGAACTGCAACACGCCCTGTCGCAAGCTCGTCGCCTGACACGCTTGCAATTGACAGAGTTGGAGCAGCAACGCAACGAAGAGCAAGTGTTTATTGCTCACAGCTGGCAGGGGCATGAGCGCATTGCCCTCAACGATATATACTATTTTCGGGCCGACCATAAATATCTCACGGTGGTGCATCGACAGGGTGAAACCCTGTCGGATCAAACCCTCAAGGAGCTTGAAGAGCAATATCAGCCTCAGTTTATCCGCGCCCATCGCAGCGCACTGGTTAATCTGCAGCATGTTCGTGCGCTTACGCGCAGCACGCAGGGGCAATACCAGCTTGAACTGCATAATGGCGATACCGTGAATGTGAGCCGGCGACATACCTCCGCCATCAAAGAACATTTAAGCGCGACGCCAGGTGCGAAATAAAAACCTGAAGCAGCTCACATTTTAACCAGATGTATCAAAGTTTTGAGACTCAGGTCAGCTTTTACTCTCCAGTTATAACCTTTTGTTACAGAATTACATTTAGTGATCGCATATAGTGGAGTTGTTCAGTAATTAAACACCCCGGAGATTATTGTGCGGTTTATTTCCACTGGCAAAACCCTACTACGCAACCTCATCTGCCTCTTGGCACTGATGGTCGCCTCTTCATCTCTGTATGCGGACAGCTTTCTTGGCCCCGCTGGAGAAGAAGACACCATTCTGATAGAGAAAGAAGCCAACACGAAAATTCCCTATCATCTAATTTTAAAGAAATTCTCTAACCGCATGTTCCAATTTGATACCGAGCATTTAATCAGTTTTGGCAAAGGTCGCAGCGACCACATCGTACGCAGTTTTGCAGACATACGAGAGCGCTTTAAAACCCGCGTGAATGTGGATCGTGATGAAGTAAAACTCAATATGTCGGTGAATTTCTAAGCCTGAACCCCGGTTCACCCCTCACCTTTTCACTCTTCGCTCCTGCCCCGTATAATAACCGCTCATTCTCAACCCCAGAGCGGACATGACCAGCCAACACCTACCCAGCAGACTACGCATAGCCTCTCGCGAGAGCGCATTGGCCCTATGGCAAAGCCAACACATTAAACAACGCCTCGAAAAACTGTACCCCGGCCTTGAGGTCGAGATTAACGGCATGACGACTCAGGGCGATAAAATTCTCGATGTTCCTCTGGCACGCATTGGCGGTAAAGGGCTCTTCGTTAAAGAACTTGAAAGCTCCATGCTCGCTGGCGATACCGATATTGCCGTGCATTCCATGAAAGACGTGCCCATGGAATTCCCCCCCGGACTCGAGCTTGCCGCCATTTGCGAACGTGAGAGCCCCTACGATGCCTTCATCAGCAATCAATACGAAACGCTCGAACAATTGCCCGAAGGTGCGGTTCTCGGCACCTCCAGTTTGCGTCGCCAATGTCAGATCGCCGCACTTCGCCCCGACCTGCAAATTCGCACCTTGCGCGGCAATGTGAATACCCGTTTGGCCAAGCTCGATGCGGGAGAGTTTGACGCTATTGTATTAGCGGAATCCGGCATGCGGCGTTTGGGCTTTGATGATCGTATCAGCCAGGTACTGGAGCAAAGCTGCCTCCCAGCTGTTGGCCAGGGAGCATTGGGCATAGAATGTCGCAGCGATGATGAACAGATTCGAGCCTTGCTGGCGCCCCTGATCCATCAACCCAGTCAAATCTGTGTATCGGCCGAGCGTGCTCTCAACCACCGCCTGCATGGCGGCTGTCAGGTACCCATCGCAGCGCATGCCCTGATCGTTGGCGATACGCTCACCCTGAAAGGCCTGGTAGGCTCGGTCGATGGCACCACCATACTGCAAGCCGAGGCCTGCGGCTCTGTCACCATGCCCGAAAAGCTCGGCGTAGAAGTGGCCGAAGCCTTGTTGGCGCAAGGCGCCGAACCACTGCTGGCCGCCTTACATGACTGAGGCCGTATTACCCCAATTGCTCCCGGGTGAACGTATTTTAGTATGTCGACCACAGGCAGATGCCGAGTCGTTGGCCCGGACCCTGCAAGCCACGGGTGCCGCGGTACACAGCCTCCCTTGCTTGGAGATCGTGCCCCTCGAACTGGATGACACACAGCGGCAGACCATACTCAATCTGGACCAGTACGCGCATATCATCGTCACCAGCCAATACGCAGCACAATACGGACTCGATCTGATTGATACCTATTGGCCGCAATTGCCCGCACAGCAACAATGGCATGCGATTGGACGAAAAACCGCACAGGCTCTGAGCGCGGGCGGTGTGCCCTTGCAACAACCGAATGGCGACCTCGATAGCGAACAATTATTGCAAAGCGATACCCTGCAGAATGTCGTCGAAAAAAAAATACTGCTTTTGAAAGGTCGCAAGGGGCGAGAGCAATTGCAGCAAACACTGCGTAATCGCAGTGCACGCGTCGAGACACTCGAACTGTATGAGCGCATTGCCCCCACCTACAGTGACGCAACGCTTCAAGAGGCCTTAGCGCAATTTAAACCAGAATGGGCGGTGTGCCTGAGTGCCGAAACGGTTCAGAATCTACAAAGCTATGCCCACAAAATAGGCTATGCTATTGAACAGGTAAGGCTGATCGTACCGAGTGCGCGGGTTGCACAAGTTGCCAAGTCATGTGGTTTCAAATTAACCTACGTAACGGAGAATCTGATGCCCATCGATATCATTCGATGCCTGAAAGCCGCCCGCTGATCACCACGCTTCAGGGTAGCTGCCACCATAACAACTGAAAACAGGACGACATGTGACAGATCTCGACGCTTCACTTCCCGCACCGCCACAAGCTCCAGCGAAGGGTAAACGCACCGGGCCTCTGATTGCTCTTCTGTTGATCCTTCTCATCGTGAGCATAATTGGACTCGCATTTTATTTCTGGACCGTCCTGCAAAAGCAGGAGCTACACCTCGCCCACAGCGGTGATTACAAGCGTGTTGTCGAACAACGCATCGACAGCCTGGAGCGAGACCTGCAGCGGCGCATCCAGTCACAACAAGAGCAGCAACAAGCGCTCGAAACCGTACTTCAAAAACTCGAACAACAAACCGCTTATACCTCACAGCAGTTACTGGAACTCAACGCCAGCAGCCGGGCCGACTGGCTATTGGCCGAAGCAGAGTATCTGTTGCGTCTCGCCAACCAACGCCTCAATATTGAACGCGATGTACGCGGCGCAGAAGCGATTCTGGCCAGCGCCGATAAGGTGCTGGCAGAAGTAGATGACCCCGGACTATTGCCCGTACGTATTGCACTGGCCGAAGAAATATTTGCCCTGCAGAGCGTGAGCGCCATTGACCGCGATGGCCTCTATTCACGACTCGATGCCATTATTGCCGGCCTGCAAAAACTGGATGAGACCAGTCTGTTAGACGCCGCACCTACCCCCAAACAGGAAGCCCCACAGGCTTCATCAGATGCGCCAGATAGCTGGCAACAGTTCTGGCGGGCCTTAATGCACGATCTTAAGCAGGCCTTCGTGATTCGCCGCTTGGATCGTCCTGTCGAACCCTTACTCGCACCAGAACAGAGTTACTATCTGCGCCAAAATCTGCGCTTAATGCTGGAGCAGGCAAGCCTCGCCCTCCTAGAAGGTAAACAGGAGGCTTATCTGCGCAACCTTGAGAAAGCCGATGACTGGCTCAACCGCTACTTTGATGGCAGTCAGACCCGTGTCGCAGCCCTACGCGAAAGCATTGGCTATCTGCAGCTACAACGTATCGCCGTGAATACGCCCGATATTTCTGGCTCGCTCAAGCTCCTCAAAAACAAGATCGAAGCCATGTACAGGCATCATCAGCTGGATAAGAATACGCGCATGCAGGAGCAGGA
>JBFHVM010000014.1:0-22003 GCA_041589495.1 Oleiphilaceae bacterium
ACCATCAAACCAGTCGCCTACGTAGGTCGCACACCGCACATACACGTCAAAGTCGTTCAGCAGGGACGGGAGCGACTAGTGACGCAGTTTTATATCAAAAACCACCCGCAAAACTATTATGATGGTTTGTTTCGCCGCATCCCTGAAGCACTAAGAGATCTGGTTTTATTGGAGTTCGATAGCTCATTCGAGCCCTTAGCCAAGTTGAACCTTTTCGTTTAAACCGGCACTCTTCTATAAAAACAGCCTGACCACTTCAAGCGCAGATTATCTGCCCAGCAGCTCGAACTGGAAGAAAGCAGCAATGTCAGATTTATTGTCCGGGGCGACTTGAGCCAACAAGAATATCGTTAATATCATGCTCTGCCTTTGCTAACGCGTTTTCAACCGAATAATTGCCATTCATCAGGTCTACAAAAACCTCCACCATTCGCTCATTACACTGCCATAATTTAGGATGCCGAGGGTATGCCCTTACTTGCTCTACTGCACCAACATAATCCATGCGGTGTGGAAGCTGCATAAAGTTTGATTTCTGCAACACTTCGCGCTTGCTCGGTACGTGCCCCGCCACGGCCCAAAACTCACCATGTTCGGCGAGCCATTCAGCAAACCGCAAAGCTGCATTTTTTCGATGACCAGCCCCCATACGAGGAAAGATCAGGGTATGTGAATCACCCCATGTAGCCGCATGGTCAAATAGAGTGGGTAAAATGGTGACACCAAATTGTAACTGTTCATTCTGTTCAAAATTCCAGGTCGCCCAAACACCGCTAAAGATAATGGCTGCGCGTTCATACTTAAATAAATTGTACCCTTTCTGGTCGTTTACATCGGGTAGCCACAGTGCTTGGTCACGCATTTCGACAAGTACGTCGAGTGCCTCTCTGCCCGCCTCGTTATTAAATGCCGCTCTACCATTGCTAATGTACGCACCACCACCTTCAATCTGGCTGTAAAGCGCATACCAGATCCAAAATGGGTATACATTATTGTTCGGGGATCCAAAAGGCAGAACCGAACCATGAGACCGCTTTCTGATTGCTTTTAAAAAATCCAGAAAGCCCTGCTTCCCGCCCTCCATACGGGGAAAACCCTGCTTATTCAGCAGTTTCAGTTCACCTAATATGCGACGGTTGAAATACATCACCAAAGCATGGGAATCCAGGGGAATGGCAAGATAATTACCGTCAAAACGAACCTGTTCTAACACCGACTCCTGAAAAGAACTCCAGTCAACGCCAACCTGTTTTGCGTTTATATTGATGCTCTCCAATGCCCCGCTTTCATTAAGTTCAGTCAACTTTGAAGCGTGAGCTACCGCAATATCCGGAGCATTCCTGCTTTTTAAGAAACGCTTAAGTTCGGGATAATAATGTTCCCAAGTAATCTGGCGTACTTTTACATTGATGTCTGGATGGGCTTGATTAAATGCAGCAACCATATTTTGCATGGGGCGCGCATCACCCCCGCTAAAGGGCGTCCTGTACTCCAAAGTCAAAGCTGCCAACTGGGCAGACATACCGAACATCAAACTAGCGATGACAAAAGGAAAAACTAGCCTCATCACTGACAATACAATCCACTCCCGCCGCCTTCTTGCGACCTTACAACCAGCTCTCTCGCGAAAGAGAAATAGATAATAGACTATATATTTAATTCAGCTCGCCCTTGAATAACCAACCAACCGGCCACATGTGATAATTATAATACATTCCCCTACTGATACTGCGCCATTAACTTCACTAGCGCACAATTGACCAGCGGAGGCCGACGCCCCATGAGCCACCCCAAGTTGTTTATTCACACCCATAACAAGCAGTTGCATCAGCAGCTGATGGCACTGGAGGCCCTGCAAGGCTATGTGGCGACCATCAGTACCGATTTGGCGCCCTGGATTGATCAGGTGGCCGAAGTGCAGCCGGATGTCGCCATTATTGAAGTCATCAATGAGGCCGACCTCGACACACAAGCGTTGGTCGATCGTGAGCTATTGGGCTCAATTGAGTTCCTATTTGTCAGCGACGGCAAGCCCAATCGGCAGCTCGACAAAATCATGAGGCAAGGTGCGGGCTACCACTTTCGTGAGCCTGTCGACTTTGATCTGGTCAACGATACCCTGAGCGACTTTTACGAGCAGTTCTCAACGCAACCTCCGGCCTCTGAAAAAGTTTTGAGCAGTGAGCTGGATCAATTTGGCCTCTTGGCGGGCTCGTCCCGCCCCATGCATAAGTTGTATCGCACCATACGCCGCGTCGCTGCAAGCGAAGCAAATGTGCTGATTATTGGCGAAAGTGGTTCGGGTAAGGAATTGGTCGCACGCACTTTGCATTCAGCGAGTAATCGAATGCAGGGTC
This sequence comes from Oleiphilaceae bacterium, assembly GCA_041589495.1. GTDB lineage: Bacteria > Pseudomonadota > Gammaproteobacteria > Pseudomonadales > Oleiphilaceae > PZPK01. Next base: position 2,358 of record JBFHVM010000014.1, read on the forward strand.
CTTATGTAGCCATTAACTGCGGGGCGATCAGCCCTGAACTGATCGACAGCGAACTGTTTGGCCATTTAAAAGGCGCTTTCACCGGTGCCGACCGCAACCATGAAGGCGTGTTTAGCCAAGCCAGAGGCGGCACCCTGTTTTTGGATGAAGTGACCGAAATGCCTCTGGACCATCAGGTAAAACTACTGCGCGTGCTGGAAACCGGAGAATATCGTCCTGTTGGAAGTAAAGAGGTGCAAATTGCCGACGTACGCGTGATCGCGGCAACCAATCGTGACCCAGCACAAGCCATCGACGAAGAGCAACTGCGTGAAGACCTGTATTTTCGTCTGGCCCAATTTCCGGTAAGCGTCCCCCCTCTGCGTGATCGTGGCGATGACATCGTGGGCCTTGCCAAACACTTCCTGGCCTACCGCAATGACACGGAGAAAAGCAACGTTCGAATCACCAAGGAGGCGCTTGAGAAAATTGCCCGCCACAATTGGCCCGGCAATGTGCGTGAACTCAAACATACAATTGAACGCGCCTTTATATTGGCCGACGACCTGATCACTGCCGAGCAATTGGTGCTAGACCCCGTTGCCAGTGACGATTACCCCTTGGGCGCCAGTGATCATATCCCCTCGGGCATGCCTCTCGAAGATCTCGAAAAAGCCGCAATCATGCAGGCACTTGAAGAAAACAACGGGAATAAAACGGATACTGCCAAGCAGCTGGGTATTAGCGTAAAAACACTGTACAACAAATTAGAGAAGTACCAGCAGGAAGATTTGCAAGCGTAGCTTTTGAGTCGAATGTTAAAAGTCAGACGTCTGGGGTAGGACGTCTGACGCTTAGAGTGTGCAGTTCTTGGTGCTCATCTCATTTGCGTCTGGTGTCTGGTGTCTGGTGTCTGGTGTCTGGTGCAAGTATCCCCCCCGTCATCCTGAAAAGTCCGCAGGACTTATTCAGGATCTTTATCCGATCCCTAGGTATAACGACAGATCCTGAACCGAGTTCAGGATGAGATTTCGAACTCAGAGTAAATAATTAGTCTGTGCACTTGCGTCTGACGTCCGACTGCAGACGTCAAACCTCACAACTCTCGCAAGCAACTCTTACCATCCCCCCATGTAATTTTTTCCAATCGAGGCACTTACTGATCTCTACAATCCTTACCCAAATGCGCACAAAAATGTTTTTAAGCTTATATATCAACAACTTATAACCTCAATCAAAAACCTGGCACGCCCCTCGCTTTGTATAAGGTGTGTTTTTGAGAAAGCGCTCTCGCTCTTCGGCGTGGCGCTGACGCAATACACCAATGACACGTTTGTTTCACAACGCATGTCAATGCAAGGAGGACTTATGCTTCGTTGGTCACTGACATTTCTTATCATCGCGCTGATTGCCGGTGTATTAGGGTTTGGTGGCATTGCCGGAGCTGCAGCGGAGATTGCCAAGATTATTTTTATGATCTTTCTGGTGTTACTGGTGATTTCGGTTGTTGCGGCAGCTTTACGCGGTCATCCACCACAGGCCTGATTAGGGGTCGGTCCTGAATCATTAGTGAAGGGATACGAATTAGGAGGATCAATCGCATGAAGAAGGTATTAATGAGTTTTGTCATTGCAATGTTAGCCACTGGCTTGAGTGCCTGTAACGACAGCAATGCAGAAAAAGTCGGTGAAAACATTGATGAAACACTGACCGAAGCAGAAAACAAGCTTGAGGATATGTGTGAGAATGCCAAAGAAGGTATGAAGCTGGAGGATCAGGAGTGTTAAGAAACGACACCGACATCTGTCCCGCATAACTGATCATGAAAGAGGAGGACTTTATGTCATTATTAGACTCGATGAAAGACAAACTAGACTCCCAGATCGATAGCTGGGAAAAGCAACTTGAGACCGAAAAGGCTAAGTTGAAGGAACATTACGCTAAAGCGAAAAACGAAGAAGCTTCGGAAGATCTCAAGGATGAAGCCGCGAAAAAGATTGAGGAAAACATCGAAGCCTTGCGCGAAAAAATAGCACGCGCCAAAGCGCAAGCAGAGGATCTTGTAGACGCTTGATCCACAGCGTCAGCCAAGCCCCTCTCCCTCGACTGAGGGATGAGTCAAGGGCAGCCCTGCCTGAAAAGACAGCGCTGCCCTTTGTTGTCCTCGGCAAAAAATTTCTAGTCGTAGCTGCTCGCTGCGATGACTACATCCGACATCTTTTTGTCAGAGCCGCCATTCACCCAACGCACATATTTACCCCAACTCCACCATTTGCGTTCGGTCTTGGTACTGAAGCTGAGTCGCACGCGATTTTTGCTAATACTGTTGCTGCTATTAACGGTTGCAAATTCACTACCTGTCTGACTGCTGATCGCGCCACCATGGTTGGTTTTTTCACCCATTAAGATGGGGTGATAGTTATTCCAGATGGAGGAAGGTGCTTTACTAACACTTTGAATCACTCCGTTGTTGGCAATGCTGCGCGAACAGGAGTCATAGGCACCATTGGAAGAAGCCATGCATGCGCTATGCAGTGGTACTACGCTGTCGTCCATACCTTTCAGGAACGGTTTGGTGAGTCCGCCATTAGACCATCCGGTGCCTACAAAACGAAAACGTGGGTAGGCGCTGCTACCCGCATCAATGCCGCGTGCATTACCCGGGCGCAGATCAGTCAATACGCCAAGCTTTCCCTTTTCTGGCGTGAACCCCATAAAAGCGTTAATTGCGGCACGCTGCGCACTATTCACCAAGCCACTCCCATTGGCGATGTCATTGGCTATATCAGCAATTTCGGTACCCCCGCCAGCACCGGCAAAGTCCATTACCGCGGCGACTTTAAACTGCGAACTGCTGATACCCCAGCTCCCCAATCGCTTTAAGGCGTGTCGTACCACCAGATCACCTGTCGAATGCGTGACAATCAACAATGGCTTACCACGAAATGCACTATTATCCGCCAGGCCTTTGAATTGATTTTTGATATCGGTGGCAATACCTCCACGCACACGCTCTTTACTGTCCCACCAGATAAAGGCATCGGCTTTTCCTCTCCAGGGGCCGTTCCAGTACACGTTTTGTGCACGGTGCTTCATGTAGTTCTCGTAGGAACCATACTGACGGGATTTCTCATTGCGATGGGATTCATTGAGATCTTCAGCCTGAAAGCCATGCACGAGCACGACCTTCATACCGTCAATAGCCGCCTGAGCGGAGCTGATGCTTATACTGGCTAGTAAAGCCAGTACAAATCTGCTGAATGATTGTTTCATGGTGATGTTTCTCCGTTTTGTTTTTGTTTTTACCCACCTGGTGGGCGGTGAACTTCACGCTTCCGGCGCATACTGCTCCCTGTTGTTGGATTCTTTTTACAGTTGACCCAGCCCCTCCATGAGTCGTTGACGTTCGGCCTGCATCGGGTCGACGTAGGGCTCGTTGTCATAGGCATCAAAGTCATAGCCCTCAATAAAGAACACCGAGTCGCCACTGCTGGCCGCCAAATCATGTGGGATGTGCTCATCGGACCAGCGCGTCAGCCTCACATCGCTCAGCACATAGGGGCCGGCATCGGCGACATGCCTGAGCGCCTGAATATGCGCCTGCAGAGTCAGACTTTGTGCTCCCTCCTGAAGCATTCCTTCCGTTTCAAGGTGGATTAAAGGCCTGCTGGCGTCTCCGCTGTATAAAACGCCAGCCAAGTGGTAATAGCCGGTTTGATAAACGTCGATTTGCATGGGAATGTGCAATGACGATCCAACTGGCTGACTGTAGCCTGTACCAGTAATCGCAGCACTGGCGTGATTAAACCGAAATGGCACCGTGACAAACAGCGTCTCGCCATTCAAATCAACCTTACTAGCGAGGTTGAGCTCCATCGGCCAGTCGGCGAAGTCGTGGTCGGCACTGTTGTTGATCACTGCAAAATAATGCGCATCATCCTTGAGGCTGATCGGCAATACCGTAACCGGACTCACGCGATTTCCCTGTAGGTCCTGAAAATAAGCTTCAACTCCCACACTCGCGCCTTCTGGCACACTACTCACCTGCAGACGACCCTCGATACGATCGCCGGGAAAGTACTGATCGTTTGCCATCTCGAGCTGAACCGTCACCGTATGCTGGGACTGCGCCAGGGGAAAGAGCGTGCTTATCTGAGGCGGCGACATGTTCACGAAGGCGGCAAGATGCTCAGGACTATTTATGGGCTGGGAATGTGGAGGAAAGCGACTGATCTCCGCGTAACTTTGCATAATCGTATGCATTTGAACTTTAAGGTTTTCTTCGCGCAGAATATCCTGAGCACTCTCGTTCTGCGCCGCTGGATTTGCATGCTCATCTGCTGCCAGCGTATGCGTTTCAGCTTCATCACTTTGCACCACGATGGCCGGAGCAGCCACAGTGAAATCAGAGGACTGGTTTAGTATCGGGCTTCCAACCCGGGAGGTTTCCTCAGGCCAAAACCAGGCAGATAAAAAAAGCGCCAGCAAAGCCAGCGCGAGGGTCACAGATCTACGCATGAGAAAGCTACTACGAAAGGCGTGTTATTCTTGTTTACTGCTAACCTGAAGTCTGCCCTGCGCACGCAACATGAGCGAGGCAAAATCGGGCAAATTGAACAGAAAAACGGGCAAAATCGGGCGTTTTGGCGCAATCGGACGCTTAAAACGCGATTGAGTCACACCACCGATTAAACCATTAAAGAACCAAGAAATAGGCGAGGGGGCACTACCGTACCCCATTGGATAAGTCCGATCAGCGCAGTGCTAGTGCAGGTTGGTTGTGCATGCGCATCCACGCTTGCATATCGGCATGATCGTCAACTGCTCTCACCTGCCATGTAGATGATGGGGGCGCACCCAGTTTGGCCAGCTTATGCTCGATAAGATGATTCATTGCAGGCATATCCACCTCACCGTCTTTCTGTATCGCTTCGATCTCTTCAGGTGTCAGCTCCACCGTGCTGCCTGATGGCAAATAAATTGTGCCATTCGAAAAGTCGACCGCAAAAGCGATAACACCGGGAATAAACCAAACAAAGAGCCCCAAGGCATCGAGCAAGGCAACGCCGACATCGATACGCCCGCCAACCTGCCCTTTTCGTTCAGGGTAAAGGAGTGTGCCGCAAGCGCTGATGTTCACCACCAGCACCGAAGTAACGATTACAGAAATAATGCTTTTCATTGCATACCCTCCTACAGCCGCCTACCACCAGTTTAGCCAATCTCAATATATTTGCATGGCCGATCATGCTAAATGTGCAACGACTGCTTTACCAACGGCTCCGGCACTAGCGGGATTCTGCCCCGTAATAACGCGACCGTCACTGACCACCAGCTCTTGCCAGGGCTGTACCTTGCGATACTCTCTTGCGGTGCGGGCTAACTTTTCTTCTAGCAAGTAAGGAATCTTGTCAATGGTTCCAAAGTCCACTTCCTCCTCGCGGGTAAACCCTGTCACCGTTTTATCTGCCAACAGTTTTTCACCATTGCTGAGAATGATCGGCAGTAAACCGGCAGGCCCATGGCAAACGGCAGAGAGCAGCCCACCATTTTCATAAAGTTTCGCGGCTATGCGGGCAACATCTTTGTTTTCGGCTAAATCGGAGAGCAAGCCAAACCCGCCAGGATAAAAGATGGCATCAAAATCATCGATGTTAATCTCGGCAATCGACTTGGTATTCTGCAAACGCTCTTGCAAAGTGGCGTCGGCCAAAAGAGCACGCGTTATTTCATCGTCGTCGGCATCCGTCCCATAAAGCGGCGCCGCCCCCCCATTAATCGAGGCAATAGCGTAGCCGAAACCAGCTTCGTTAAACGCATGCAAAGCGTGCGTGAGCTCCGGGGCAAACGTACCATTGTCTTCTTGTGTGGTACCGAGCTTATTATGGTTGGTGACGATTATCAGAATATTTTTCATAGGACTTAACCCCCAGTGAAGATGTTCGAGTCAAAATGTACCAATGCGCTCTTTCGGGATCAGACAACAAAAGCGCACCTGCCTGATTCAACTGCTGCGGAGTATTCGATTGTAAAAACGGGTCCGGAATTAGCTTCGGCTAATTGGAAAATGTACCGCGAATAGGGTAATCCTTCGCACGAATGAACTTAATGCCATTTACCAGCATTTGAAGGTCTGGTCGGGCAAAGGGTGCATTACTGATATCAACAATTTGCAGGATACCTTCATCGTTGATCACGAATATGGCTGGCTCCGGGAACGGATGATCCGTTTCCTGCTCATTGCGAGGTTCGGAAATGTACAAGCCTAATGTCTGCATTTGCTCTATGGTCAGGCCACCATACAAGGGAACATTCACATTAACATCGTCAGCGAAAGCTTGCAGCTGGGACGGACTGTCTGCACATACGGCCACGACGTCCGTATTGAGTTCTGCAAGTGGGGCCACCTGGTCATCAAGGCTCTTCACATAATCTTTGCATATCGGGCAATGCTGACCGCGAAAAACAACCACCAGACGCCAATCTGCTCCGCCCTGCGGTTGACGGATATCTTCCGCTACGCCTTCCAGATTCCGTACAACACACTCGGGAAACGTGACTCCAGCATTCAATTTAATATTGCTCATTACTTCCTCCTTGTATTGCCTATTTATTTCGCTTAGTTAAAGCCTTGGGGCAGGCACAAAAAAATCAAGCTCATATCTGGAAATACGACGAGGACAGGGAGTCAGATCACCGCCCCGTCAAGAGGCAAACAACGGATCAGTCAAGATGGAACCATGCACCATTAGTGCGCAATAACAACAATATACGAACAATATTCACTAAATGTTCGCTTTTGCTAAAAAGGCAGTGTACAACAGAAAGTCGAGCAGCTAGCATCCGCAAAAAGTAAGTTTCAGCTTTTCCAAAAACAAGCGCAAAACGAGACTGGAGCAGGGTTCGCTGAGTCTGCCCAGACAATAAATAACTGCGTACATTCTGATAAACAATACAAGATGCTGGATGAAATCTACTTACGCTTGCTGCTGGAAATACTCCCAGCTAACCTCAAGCTAAGTTCATGGGATATTAATCGCCTGCTCGAAAAGAGCCACGACGATGACAGTACAGGTCGCATTTATGCCGACCTGATAAGACAGCTGTATCAGGACGATCCAGACTCCAACATCGGACTGCGATTTGGCCAGCATTTACGCCCGGCAACCCTGTGCGATTATTCCCGAGCCCTGATGACCGCATCGCGCTTCAGGGATGTGCTCAAGATCATCACGCAATACCAGTATCTGCACGGGGCGAGCTATTTCCCGAGTGTGCATGTCGCTGATGAGCACATATCCGTTGCACTGACTTATCCCTTTAAAGAAGAGATCTCTGCAACACAGCGTCGATTCTGTGCCGAGAGTGTATTCTCCTACATCATGAACACCCTGCGAGAAACCGTCTCAGTAGACATTCAACCACGCGCTTTGTGTCTCGATTACGCAGCACCGTCTTACGCATCGGACTATTTACGCCAATTCCGCTGTCCTCTGCAATACAAGCAACCCCTTGCCCTACTTGTGCTTGACCGCAGCCTACTCGACCGCAATCTTTCTACGGCAAACACCACCATGCATCCTATTTATCTCAATACCTGTCTGGATCAGTGGCGGCGCAGCCCGCGCCAACGCGATATTCAGTACCGAGCCATGACACAACTGATGCACCAGGCACCCGACGCCTTTACCAGTCAGAACCTCGCCAAGCAGTTAAACATCTCTGTACGCGGCCTACAAAAGCGCTTGAGCAAACATAAAGAATCGTTTTCCCAGTTAACCGCCCGAGCACGCCGGGAACTGGCTAAGATCTACCTCTATCAAAAGCGCGAATCACTCGAGGCAACCGCCGAAAAACTCGGGTTTCAAACCGCCTCAGGCTTTCGTCGCTTCTTTAAAACCGAGTTTGGAATGACTCCGGCTGAGTTTCTGGAGGTCAATCCAAATTAGCCAGCCTTGTTCGCCGCACCCATAGAGCATTTTTTTCTTTTTTGCTTAACCGTTTACGTTTATTTTTTGCCATATTCCTTTAGACTAAACGGCTTGGCTCAATTTAAGCTCAAAAACAGGGCTTGGATTTCAGCAGATGTAAAACGCAATTCGCACATTTTAATTTGTTTCTTTGCAGGTAGCGGTGAACATGAAAACCATCAAAAAATCTTCCAAGCTCGACAACGTTTGCTACGACATACGCGGCGAAGTTGCGCGCGAGGCTCGTCGCCTGGAAGAAGAAGGCCACCGCATTCTCAAGTTGAATATTGGCAACCCTGCTCCTTTTGAATTTGATGTCCCTGAAGAAATCCAGACTGACGTGATTCGCAACCTACCTAATGCACAGGGATACAGTGACTCAAAGGGGCTTTACTCTGCCCGTAAAGCCGTCATGCAACACTATCAGTCTCGCAATATTCTGGACGTTGAAATTGAGGATATCTATCTGGGCAACGGTGCCAGCGAGCTCATTGTCATGTCAATGCAAGCCTTGCTGAACAATGGTGACGAAGTACTGATACCCGCCCCGGACTACCCCCTGTGGACCGCTGCCGTAACACTGAGTGGCGGCAAGCCTGTTCACTATTTGTGCGAAGAGGAAAACCGGTGGTGGCCCTCTATTGAAGACATTAAGAGCAAGATCACCAGCAACACCAAAGCTTTGGTAGTCATTAACCCTAACAACCCTACCGGTGCCGTATACCCCGATACCTTGCTTAAACAGATGGTCGAACTTGCCCGGGAGCATCGCCTCATCGTGCTGGCCGACGAAATCTACGACAAGATCCTGTATGACGGTGCAGAGCATACACCGCTGGCCGCACTGTCACGCGATGTACTGACTCTCACCTATAACGGACTTTCCAAGTCCTATCGCGCGGCCGGATATCGTTCGGGCTGGCTCATGATCAGCGGCCCCAAACACATTGCAGAGGATTTTATCGATGGTCTCGATATGCTGGCCTCCATGCGTCTATGTTGTAATGTGCCGGCACAATTTGCCATTCAAACCGCCCTGGGTGGCTACCAGAGCATCAATGACCTGATCGCTCCGGGTGGCCGTTTTTATGAGCAACGCAATGTCGCCTGGGAGCGCCTGAATCAGATAAAAGGCGTTTCCTGCGTGAAACCCGAAGGCGCGCTGTACCTGTTCGCAAAACTGGATCCGGCGGTGCATAAGATCTACAACGATGAAAAACTGGTTCTGGACCTGCTCAAGCAGCAGCGCATTCTCATTGTCCACGGGACAGGTTTTAATCTTAGCGACCACCAGCATTATCGCTTCGTATTTCTGCCTCGAGAGGATGTACTACTTGATGCAATTGAGCGTTTTGAGCTGTTTTTGTCTACCTACGAACAAAGCCCTGAAGACGCTAAAATAGACGTATCACACTAGGTTTAATATTGAGTAACAACTCGTTCAAGCGCCTGCTTCCACGCGGGATTCTGGCTGGCTTAATTAAGTGCTGAAACGATGCGTGCATGATGTCTCGCCTCATTGCGAGGAAAGAGTACCCGGCGATCAAATGGGTCATGCTGCGCTTCGACAGCTTTCAAATCCCTAGCAGGCGACCAGTGCTTGTTGAAAAGCGAAAGGGGGCAGACTGCTGATCATCACATCTGCCCACCCTAGAACGCGCAACTGAATACATTGCGCATCATTGACGGTATCTTGCGGCCGAATCCGTCCTTGCTCGATAAGTTCGGACACTGCGTAAAAGTAAAGCCAGCGCGGAACCGCCATATTCAAACCCTGGCGATCTTCAGCACGCTCATACGCTATGGGGAGTGCCGGTAGACTCACCACAACATCCTGGTCATCCGGTCCACACGTGGCTCTGACGCAAAGACCAAAGCAGTGCAGACAAGCTGCAATATGACGAGCACAGACAGCGCCGAACATTTACGTTGCATTTTGCCTTAACCTTTTCTGGAAAAAATTCCATTTCGATGCTGCAATCAATAGTAGGCTCCTGCAAATTGGTGCGCAATTAGTTCGCAAAAAGCGCCCCTGCCTGAGGTTCGTATTTTTAACCACGTTGAAACTGATGTTTGATATCCATATCGAAGAGTTTTTTATCGATAGCTTTGCCGTTCTATCACAACTGTACCAGTCGTTCCCGACAGCGCGCCCAGTGTTTGTAGAGGACATTGCCGGTCCTGATGACCCTGACGAATACGGCGTGCACAGCAAGCGTTTCCAGGCCTGTTTTGGAGCCATGTTATGGCTGGAAAAAGAAGGCTATCTGCGCTTCGAAACAACTATACGCCAAGAGGCTATCGACCAGGCATGCCTCACCACCAAAGGCCTGATGCTGCTGGCGCGAACAGCACAGAACACACAACTTCAGCAGCTGTGCGATAGCATTCACCGATGCCCAAAGGGACTTGCTGGACTGCCTAATATTGAAACACTCAAACAGCTTCACCGCCATGGCACCTCCACGCAACTCGCGCTAGCCATGCGCATACTCATAGGAGAAGCATGACAGAATGACGCACCCCAATAACCCAAACGCCACTGAAAAAAACGAATTTGGACAGGAAGTCGGCCCCATACTGGATGAATGGCAACCGCCGCCCAATGTGTGCGATGCCGAGCTAACCCAGCACCTGCGCGGGAAATTCTGCCAACTGTTACCCCTGCGCAAAGAAGACGATCATGCCTTAATGGCCGCCTTTGATCAAAGTGCCGACAGTCTCTGGACCTACCTCCCTTACGGCCCTTTTACGGGCATACGGAGCTATCAAAAATGGATAAAGGGCATGCTACGCAAACCTGGGGAGCTTTTTGCCTACACGATTCAATCTAACGAAGGACAGGTACTGGGCCTCTGCGCCTACGCCAGAATTCAACCTGCCGACGGCTCAATAGAAATAGCTCATTTGTGCTTTTCTCCATTGCTGCAGCAAACCAGTGCAGCAACAGAAGCCATTTATATGATGATTGATGCGGCCTTTACGCTTGGATACCGCCGATGTGAATGGAAGTGTAACTCGCTCAACCTACCCTCCGTCGCTGCAGCGGGACGCTTTGGATTTCGTTACGAAGGCACCTTCAGGCAAGCACAGGTGGTCAAAGGCCATAACAGAGATACCGACTGGTTTTCGATTCTCGACAGTGAGTGGCCATCGCTCAAACCCTGCTTCGAAACCTGGTTGGAAAAGTCCAACTTTGACCGAAAAGGGCTGCAAAAGAAACGCTTGTCGAGCATGACCATGGCAGTAAGAAAACAACTTACGGAACAAGCAGAGGCTCAATAGAGCCTCGTTCTTTACGAACTGATCAGGGACAAAACCTGTAAACCGGCTATGCGCTTTCGCCAGTCAGAAACTGGGCCTCAGTCTGACGCACCGATCTTTCTACAAACAAGACGCCCTATTAGAGTAAGGATGCCAAGCCGAGCTGCCACTGGTCTGCATTCGGCAAGCGTTGTATCTGTTGCTTCACTTCCCTGCTTCGCGCTGCGCTCATTTCTTCAAACTCAAAGTGACTGACTATACCCGAGCCCTGATCATCCTGATAAACCTTAAACTCCAAAGGCAGAATGGAAATACGATCATCGTGCATGGTGAACTCCAGATTGATGGGATAGCCCTCACCCGTGGCTTCTGCAAAACGCCAGCCACTAGCAGAGACCCACTTTAGGCGTTTGATAAAGTATGGTCCCGGCTCAAGTTCATTAATGACTACCAGCGTCTCGCGGTTATTTTCCAGCCAGACCTCGTGCGTTTGTCGACTATCGTCCAACGACTCGAGCTCCAAAGCATACTTGCGAGCCCAACTATCGAAAGAGGTATTTTTGGTCTGTTTCGCAACGACCAATAGCGCCTTTGCCTCACTTTTTTGAGGAAGATCGAGTTGCGCACAAGCACCAAGGAAGGCTACCAGAAACACAAGGCTCAAAGCTGCTTGCAGGCCTTTGAGTATGCCACGTAATTTCACCATCATTGATTCCATGTAAAATTACCAAGGTGAAATAATTATAGCCCAGGCCCTGTGAAAGGTCTCGAAAACGCAAGAAAACTTGCCTTATTTATCAGTTATTTAGGGATGATTTATTATTCCGAATAGGCCACTTCGTAGAGCAGCTCGTCCTCGTAACCACACAATATACGATGAAACCCCGATAATTCACGATCCAGTGAATCACAGCCAGAGTCCACCCGTAGGGGAGTGCCGTTCAAGGCCTTAATTTTTTCCTGAGTCGCGACAAACTTCAGGTTTTGTAGGCCTGCATGACGAATGATACGCGGGCTGATTTGTTGATTGCCGCGCCCCAGCACAACGCCCTGCCCGCCAATCACCGAAAGCACAATACGCACTTCGCTGTGGTTGGCCAACAAGTCGAACAGCGCTTGTTCGTGCACGTCCACCGCCAGACTCTGCCCCCGGTGCCAAACGTCCACACCAAGTAAAGTGGCTTGCTCAATACCCAGCGCCTGTTTGATGTGCATCAGCGTACCGCCGGAGCCCAACACATAAACCGCATCGTCGTCTTCGATACACTCGAGCATGTAAGCCGCTATTTCATCTAGCATCAGAGCGTCGTCAGGTAAACCGGAGCACTTTACCTTTTGCACCAACAGCTGATCGTCGGGTACCAGTAGTTCACCATAATGTCGTGTTCGCACCCGGCCCTGTGCGAATTCAGCCTCATCGATATCACGCACTTCGGCGTGCCGCAGGGCCACCAACCGCCCTTCGAGCAGACTATTCACCACCGACACCAAGGCCCGCGGGGTGACACAAAAAACGCCCGAATGCATTTTTACTCCCGCTGGTATACCCAACACTGGCAGAGCATCACCTAATGCGCGATACACATCGCGCGCGGTACCGTCTCCGCCGGCAAACACCAACAAATCGGGTTTTATCGACAGCATCGTGCGCGCTGCTTCATAGGTATCGTGTGCGCTGCTTGGTGCATTGGCCTGGTACGCCACCTGCCAAGGTATTTGCCCGGCAAACTGCGCGCACAAGCTCTCCCCCATGTCTCCAGAAACAGTACTGACTTGAATCTTGTGTGGTAGCTGGGCCAGACCAGCCAGTACCTCGGCCACACGATGCCGCACTTTGGCTTCGACTCCACGCTCCCGGGCAAGCCGAACCGTTTCGGGAGCATCACTGCCTTTTAGGCCCGCTGGGCCACCTAAACCCGCTACAGGATTAACAATGAGCGCGATATGAAAAGATTCAGACATGTACAACGTTCTGCTATAAAACCAAGTTAATACTTAGTGTGATGAAACTCATGAATAAAGTTTGCCAGCGCGAGCCGTGTTTCATCGCTCATATCACGAAACTGCACACCCATGACGTGCGCTTCGGCATCACGGTCTTGTGACTGCCGCTCAGTACTGCGAATAACGGCAGCAACATGAATGCGTTTGTTCAAACCACTCACCGGTAGGTTAAAATCGAGAATCAGCTCATGACCGGGCTGCCCCAGAAACTCGTCCGCTTCGAGTCTTGCGCCGCTGCGACTAAGATTGGAAATACACGCCGATTTTGGCCAGTCGCCCACTAAAACAAAATCGCTGTCTACCCAGGTATCCAAAGATATCGCCACTCGCTCGGCATTGCGTACCTGCGTGCTTTCTATCTCAAATGGATAAGACAGGTGATAATAACTATAGGGCTGCACACAACGATATTGCACATGACTTTCAAAGGCACAAACGTGTCGCCCATCCATCAGACGCACAACCACGCGACTCCCTTTTTCGAGATAGACTTCTTTACCCTGTCGCAAGGGGGCACTGACCATAATGCTGCGAGACTCGTCATAGCCAAGCAGCTTTACCGGCAGTTTGCGCAGTGGCGACAGAGTCTCGAGGGTGAGAGATGCCCCTACCGGCAAGGCCAGATCAGAAAATAACAGGTTATTGATTGCGGGTTCTGCAACTAGCGTGCTCTGTGCCATTCGCACCTCACGTTTTGACGTTGAACCCCAAAGCCTTGAACTTGCTGTGTAATTCGGGGCTTGCCTGCTTAAGCTGTACCTTTACACCCGAGAACTCACGACGACAGCGATACTCTTTACGAAAACGATCAAAGGCCGCCGCTCTCTCATCATCGCCCAAATGCATGGCGACACGCAACTGGCTATGATCATGCCGCACATCGAAACAGGCACGAATAGCCGTATGCAGGCACCATTCCATGTCGGCCATAGAAGTAAATGCCATTTTGGAGAGTGGCGGCTCCTCAAGAAACTGCGCCGACTTATGGCGTGCCGGCAAGCCCATACTATTGCAGAGCGCACGATAAATCATTTCGGTGCCAGCCACCTTGCCATCAAAACTGTAACCAGCAATGTGAGGTGTACCAATGAACACCAGCTGGGCGAGTTCGGGATCGATGTTCGGTTCGTTTTCCCACACATCGAGAATAGCGCTAAATCCATCGTTTTTCGACAAACGCTGCTTCAGCGCCTGATTATCCACCACACCACCACGGCTGCTGTTGATCAATACCTGATGTGCCTGCAATTGATTCAAGCGTTCAATATCGAACAGATGATAGGTGGCATGTTCACCCTCTCTGGTGAGCGGCACATGCAAGGTAATGACTTCTGCCGCCATCACCTCTTCAAGAGAATTGAGCTCGTCCTGATCTTCCAGCAAGGGGTCATAGACCACACATTCAACACCCATTTTAGCCAGACGCTGACGCAGTAAGCCACCCACATTGCCGCAACCTACAATGCCTACGCGATGCTGATCAAAGTTAAAATTATGGGTCTCGGTCAGCACCGATAAACAGGAGAGCACATACTCCACCACCGAATTGGCATTGCTTCCGGGCGCATGGGAAAAGGTAATACCAGAAGCATTAAGATAATCGGTGTCAACGTGATCAATGCCAATGGTACAACTACCGACAAAACGGACACGACTACCTTTCAGCAGGGCTTCGTCCACGTGAGTGACCGAGCGCACAATGAGTGCATCAGCATCTTTTACATCCGCGGCGGTAATGGCACGCCCGGGCAGTTCAACGATCTCCCCCATCTCGCCGAAAAATCGCTGTAGAAGGGGAATATTCTCGTCGGCTACGATCTTCACGCGGGCTTGTCTCCAGCGTCGGAGTTCTCAGCTGGCGTTTGTTCTTTGGCGGCTGGCTTGGCGGCTTCTTTGTTTTTTTCGAGCAGATAATCCGGGTACTCGTACTGCAATTTCATACCAATATATTGCTCAATCTCTGGCAATAAAAAGGCATCGTCTTCGCAGGCAAACGAAATAGAAACGCCAGTTTCGTTGGCGCGACCGGTACGGCCAATGCGGTGTACATAGTCTTCCGCATCTTCGGGCAGATTGTAGTTAAACACGTGACTCACGCCATCGACATGTATACCCCGCCCCGCTACGTCAGTAGCCACGAGTATTTCAATCTGACCTTTCTTGAACTGATCCAGAGTACGAATACGCTTGTGCTGAGGCACTTCGCCCGACAACAGCGCAGCCTTGACACCTTTTTTCTTCAGCGCTTCCTCTAGACGGCGCGTTTCGTCGCGACGGTTACCAAAGATGATGGCTTTGGTAACCTGATTGACTTCGATGTAGCGACAAATGATTTCGAGTTTTTCATCGGCGGGCACCATAAAGATCTTCTGATCGACCTTTTCTGTGGTGAGTTGCTCAGCTTCAATCTCGATATGCACCGGATTCAGCGTCCATCGCCTGGAGAGATTGAGCACATCTTCGCTGAAGGTGGCACTGAACATAAGAGTCTGACGACGGTCGGTCTTCGGGCAACGACCCAGAATGCGCTTCACATCGGGTATAAAGCCCATATCAAGCATGCGGTCGGCTTCATCGATGACTAAAAAGTCCAGCTGATCCAAATATATATCGTAGCTATTTAAGAAGTCGATCAAACGCCCCGGCGTGGCCACCAGAATATCGATCACATTATTACGCACGTAATCTTTTTGCTTTTGGTAGTCGATACCGCCGAGTACTGAATACACGTTCATATCCAGATATTTGGTCAAGGCGCGGGCGTCTTTTTCGATTTGCAGAGCAAGTTCACGCGTCGGCGCGATAATCAGTGCGCGAGGCTCACTGGCATAACGTTCATCTTCGGGAATTGGGCGTTTGATCAGATCGTTGATAATGGTAATCAGAAAGGCCGCAGTTTTACCAGTACCGGTCTGGGCCTTGCCGATCACATCGTGCCCTTGCAGAGTATAAGGCAGGGCTTCGGCCTGAATCTCACTGGCGTACTCGTATTTGAGATCCGCGATAGCGTGCAACAGAGGCAGTTCGAGATTCAAATCGTGAAAGCGGGTCTTGCCTTCCTGCTCGGGCACCTGATAGTCAGCAATACTCCAGGGCTTGGCGGCAGGCTTTTTACTTGAGCGTGCGCCCTGCTTGTCCTTTCCTCTATTGTCATTTTTTGACCCGGGACCGGACGCTTTTTTGCTTTCAGCTAAGGCAGGCGCTGTTTCAGAGGGCTTATCGCCTTCTTTTTTGTTTTCTTTCTTGCCGAATAAACCACCTAACATACGGGCTTATCCTCCAGGCAAATTAAACTGAAGCTGTCGTCTGATTGCGACGTGATTGCGTGTTCAGCGGTGTTCATTGAACTCTCTATCCGAAAAAAAGAGCACAGAGCTTATTCGCCTCGCCCTGTCCATGCAAGCCTTTCGGCTTTTCAGAGGATGCACTTACAACCAAGATAGCGCAAAATCCGCCGGACTCAACTCCTCAAGTGACCATTGTGGTCCGTGATAAAACTGTCCACAAGCCAGCGCAAATTGCTGCGCGCGCGAATTCAGAGTGCCACACAGATAACCATGCACCTGAGCAACAACAGCATCTTTGAATACCGGGCTGGCCTGTTCTTCAGGGCGGTGCAGATTATCGACACTTAACTTGAAAGGAAAACCGCAGCAACGGGAGAACAGCCATTCCAAGGCCTGAGGCTTGACCTCTACCCGCTCAAACTCGGCCTGTTGCTCTGCATCGCGCCCGTCTGGCTCATACCAGTAACCAAAATCCACCAGCAAACGACGCGCCTCACCGGCGATACACCAATGACTGATTTCGTGCAGCGCGCTGGCAAAGTAATCCCGCGTAGAATAAATGCGATGCACATCGCTTGCATCCTGAGCAGGCTGATATAGTGGCTCTTCGGCTCCGGGAACCAAACGGGTACGCAAAGAAGATTCGAAGCACTGGTTAAACAGCGTAACCAGGATTTGTACATCAAAAGGTTTAGACATCTATTCGGTGCAAAGACATTCTCAAACGCGCGCAGTCTGCCAGATTACACGCTCGTAAGCCATAATGGGGCTGCAAGATACAAAAGTCTGCGGCATACTCACCAAGTGTCACAAAATAGTGCGCGATTTCGTGCCGGGTTCACACCCTGCATCGAACTTAGCAACTAAAGTAAGGTCAAAGCGCCATCGATGATGATTGATCAAAATATGCCAACACAAATTTCTACGTCTTCTGCCTATATCAAAGCAGGATTAATGCTGCTGTGCGCGCTGTTGATGATCAACCCCGTTCACGCCAGTAATTCGCTGTTTGGTGACAACAGTGCCCTCGGCGCCGAGGCTGAGCCCGAATTTCTCAAGGTAGACGAAGCCTTCCTGTTTTTATCCGAAAGCGTCTCTGGCGGCTTGCAACTCAACTGGGATATCGCCGACGAATACTTTTTGTATCTGGAGCGTTTTAAGTTTCGGGTTGAAAGCGAAGGAGCTGCGCTTGGCGAAGCCGCATTCTCCCAGCGTGGCAAGAAAAAAGACGACCCCTACTTTGGCGAAGTGCATGTGATTCACGACAGTGTGTCGGTCGACCTGCCGATTACATTAAAGCCGGGTCAGAGCGATGCTGAAATTCGTATCACCTATCAGGGCTGTGCCGAAGCCGGCCTGTGCTACCCCCCACGCCACCAAACGGTTCTTTATGTTCCGGTATCGGGCAGCGACCGCGCGATACCGCCCGCAGCACAAACCGAGGCCGAGAGCTCAGGTACAAGTTCCGGCAGCGGTAACGATGTGACGAGTGCAGCGGCGCCCAATGTCACACTAAGCGAATTGAATAACGCAGGCAGCGTGTTTTCCTTTTTGCAGAACAGCGGACTGTGGGTGATTGCAGGCATCTTCTTTTTACTGGGTATCGGACTTACCTTTACGCCCTGCGTATTCCCCATGATTCCGATCATCAGCAGCATTATCGCTGGCCAGCAAAACCCCACAGCCTTGCGTTCTTTTGTACTTGCCTTCGCCTACGTGCTGGGCATGGCAATTACGTATGCATCCGCAGGCGTGGCGACCGGCTTGTTGGGCGCGGGGGCCAATATTCAGACTGCACTGCAAGATCCCGTGTTGCTGAGCGTATTTGCCGCCGTATTTGTCGCGCTGGCCCTCGCCATGTTTGGTCTCTATGAATTACAGCTGCCTGCCTTTGTGCGCGACCGACTCAATACTACCAGCCAGAGTATGAGTGGCGGCAAACTCGGCTCGGTCTTTGTGATTGGCGCATTGAGTGCTCTAGTGGTATCACCCTGTGTATCAGCCCCATTGGCTGGCGCCCTGCTCTATATCAGCAGTACCGGCGATGCCGTGATTGGTGGCTTGTCGTTATTCGCGCTTGGCATGGGCATGGGTGTGCCCTTGCTGCTGATTGCCGTGGGCGGGGGTAAATTACTGCCCAAGGCAGGCATGTGGATGGATCAGGTCAAGGTCGTGTTTGGCGTTATGCTCATGGCCGTTGCCATCTGGCTGCTAAGCCGCTTCATCCCAGGCCCGCTGAGCCTCATACTCTGGGCCTTGCTGCTGGGTTTAACTGCCGCACACATGGGTGCTTTCGATGCCGCCGAACGTGGCTGGCCACGGCTGGCCAAGGGCGGCGGTGTCATCATGGCTTTTTATGCCGCCATGCTGTTAGTCGGCGCTGCTACCGGTGCTCACGATCCCCTGCGCCCGCTGGCCTCATTGCAGGCAAGCAGTGGCTCCATGGCAGCACCAGCGCAAAAAGGTCTTCAGTTCGATGTTATTTATGATGCGGAAGGGCTCGCTCAGCAGAAAACGCGCAGCGTACAGGCACAGCAAGCGATGATGGTCGATTTTTATGCAGACTGGTGCATCAGCTGCAAAATTATGCAAGATCAGGTTTTCCCGCAACCACAAATTGCCAGCAAACTGGCTCGCATGCATTTGGTGAAGGCCGATGTGACCGAGAACTCCCCGGACAATCAGGCGCTGATGGAACGCTTTGGCTTGTTCGGACCACCCTCCATTCTGTTCTTCGATACCCAAGGCAATGAATTGCGTGACTTGCGTATTGTAGGTGAGGTTACCGCTGCCGATTTTGAAGAACGATTGATTGCCGCTTTGAATGCCGGTTCTGATGAACCTGCGCGTGTGGCTCAACGCTAACGCTTATTTTCGTTCGATTGTCCCGTTTATCTTTTAGGTATCGCGCCGCGACTGATGGATCCCGGATCAAGTCCGGGATGACGATAGTGGGGATCCGGGATGACGCCTTCACTCCTTCTTCATACCGGGCGAACCTTACCTCATTCGTCATCCCGGGCGAGCGTAGCGAGACCCGGGACCCATAACCTGCTTCGAGCGGGCGTACGGCTTATCGGACCGGGTGCGACCCGCACCGGTCGGACCCGCACAATGGGTCCCGGCTCGGCGCCCCTGCGGG
>JBFHVM010000015.1:0-21754 GCA_041589495.1 Oleiphilaceae bacterium
CTGTTCCAGCGCAGATTGCAGCAAGGGAACTTTTAACCAGGCACATTCACGCCCCAGAGAAGAAAACACCGGATGAGTGTAGGCAATGTATTCGTAGCCAAAGCGCTTGGCATAGGCCTCATGGCTGTGCAGCAGAGCCTGGTAACGCCATTGGTAGCCATTGCAGGCTGCGGAAATAATTAATACGCGCATGGTTATGCCCTCGCTGCGCTGCGTATTTTGGACATGCTCCAGCGCTCCAGTGGGTTATAAATACACTCGGGTAGAAAACTAAGCAAAGCGCAAGAAGCAGTCAGAACGCAGCGACCCGGTTCCTCCAGCAGCATGCGAGGGCCTCTCAACAATGCGATTGCGCACAAGCGTATTGCCGTCATCGCCTGACGATTCTGTATTGCTCGGCGCGCCAAGTAACGAAGTTGATATGCCGAAGCCAGGTTAAACCAACGCTGGATAAAATCGGGATCAATATGACGATGCTTTTCGACGGCGTAAAGCCAGGCTTTGTATTGTTTATCAAGGTTCGCCGACAACCCGGACATATTAACGCGATAATAGGTCAGCGCTTGCGGAATGCCGCCTATTTGTGCCTTGGTTTTCAGTACTGCACGTAACCAGAACTCTACGTCTTCTGACTGGCGCATGGACTCGTCGAAGTACTGCACACGTGTAATACCATTGCGCGAAATGGTTTCACCCAGGCTCAGAAACAGAGACTTGCGAATGATCGGTGCGGAGCCATTACCAATGGGGTTTCGGCAGAAAACATCCTTTGCCGTGACCCGTTCGCACTTAGGGTGTTGACCAATACCCAGGGGCTTGCCGTCAGCGTCAACAAATGCCGAGGCAGAGTAGCTGATTGCGAGCCCCGGATTGAGCTGCAAGTGTTTGTAGTGGCGCGTCAGCTTTTCGGGGTGCCAATAGTCGTCGGCATCCAGCAGCGCAATAAACAATCCTCTGCTGGCATGGATGCCGGTATTCCGAGCGGCGGCTAACCCCATATTTTCCTGACGCACAATGCGCATGCGTGGGTCATCATAACTCTCAAGAATCGCAACCGACTCATCGGGGCTTCCGTCGTCTACACAGATAACCTCAAAATTACTGAAGCGTTGTTCCAGAACCGAATCGATGCACTGACGCAGATACTGAGCAACATTATAAATCGGGATAATGACACTGAAGATGGGTTGTGATGTGTTGGTCATGTTAGATTCCTCGAGGGTCTGGACGTTAATCAGTTTTCAGTATTGCGGAATTGAATAATCTGGTGTGGGTTGGCTGCGACTAGCACTTTGTTTTCGAACCCGGTGGCATTCGCTTCAATCAATAATCGTTGCACGGTGACTGGAATCTCTAAGTGTATCTGGAGGCGGCCGTTTACATCGCTGAACCCACGAAATAGCAGATCAATGTTTGCGAGGTCTGCATCGCTCCAGTCTTGCATCAATGTCGTTCCATCAAAAATGCGAACGGCTGTGCGGCTTGATTCAGCAGGTAGTTGGGCATCCAGGTGAACCGTTTGTAAACCAACAAACGAGAAATCCTGCTCCACATATAACTCCGTGGAGTCTGCCGCTGCACTCAACTGTCGGCTGGCGTCGGGAGAATAGTCCGGTTGTTCGGGTGAAGACAGCGCAGGAGCGCCAGCCACCATGAGGCCAGTGCCGCCACCGGAACAGGCAATTAGTGCGAGCGCAAACGTCGCGATGTTAATGATATGTAGGTACTTCATAGTTTGGACTCCTGGCCGTTAGCTATTAGTAGTAGTGCGTGTCGCGATCGCTCAGCTCAAACCAGTTGGCTTTCTCACGACCGGAGCTCTCTACCCAGTTCTCGTAGTCGGGGTATGCCCACAGCACGTCAATGTACTCTCTGGGGTGGCGCCACTGTTTAGGAATTCTGATCGCCCAAGGCAGGTTGTTTTCATCTCTGAAGTAACGCCGGCTTGCATCATCAGAGCGGTCGTCAAACTTGCCAAACTGGGTTTTGTCAAACAGGTCGGTGGGTGGAAAATCGGCAAAATGGATTTCACGGCCACGAAAGTTTGTACGAAAAATAAAATAGTCAAAGTCGCTCTGGCTCAAACCACTTAACCGGTTGGCGAAGTTCACTTCTAACTCGAACGGGATGGCCCCGCGTTGCTGACAGCGTTTGATGGTGTTGAAATGGGCACATTCGCCAGTGTTATCCGTCTTCGTGTATTCGTGTGTGTCGTGCCATAGCTTGATAACCAAGTCGCTTTGCCGTTCCTCTGCGTACTTAGCATGCTCTTTTCCGGCAATCGTTATGCGTGCGTCACCTAAAGATGTTGCTGGCACGTTCATCAAGCGCAGAGCGAAGCCGTTATGAAAGGCCGCGCCTCTGGCGTCGATAAATCCTTTCAAACGTAGGCCTGATACGAGGTTCTGTGCATCGTAAAAGACTTCTGTTCGCACGCGCACGACCAAGTCATTCATATCGTAATCGCCCCGATGCGGCCAGTTGTCCTCAAAGGCCAGGGTGGACCAACCCTGGTCAGAGGGATAAAAACGATGGCTGGCGCGATGATAGTTATTGGGGAATACATCGTCTGCGTCATTGATGCCATCTGCATCGCTGTCATCTACATGGGGCATGACGACTAAGGTGCTCAGATCGAGCGCAGTAGGGGGATCTATCTTGAGAGCAAATAGTGCGTCATTGAAGTCGTTATCTCCCCAAGTTCTCGGCAAATCTTCAAAGCCGAGAACCACCTGTTCGCTCTCTTCGTCAAACAGTAAGACATTGTGTTGCCTGAGCCTGGCGTCCTGTTCTGGATTGAGGGCCGCAAGGGAATAATAAAAGTTACCTTTCTTCTGTTTTACGCCGCTGTCGTACCAAAAACCGTTGGCCGCCAGAAAGAAACCAATGCGGCTCCCGGCCGAAAACTTGCCGAGGCTAAGGCGATGTCCGCTTGTCATGTGCGGGTAGGAAAGGTTGGGGAATATAATCGTTTCGCGAACCGCTTCGACTTGTTGGGGAACAGCATCATCGCTGAAAGTAAAAAAGCCCAGCGCGTTTTTGTAGCCGGCTCCCTCATGTAGAAAGGTGATGGAAATTTCTGCATCGTGCAGCAGCTTGATATTCGCGCCCTCATTGCCCGTGAGGTAGGACTCATTGACGCGTGCCTCAGGCAGTGCATTGCTTAATCGCTCAAAAAAGGCGGGATCATATTCTGACCGTGCGTAGCTGAGATCTAAGGGTTTACCCGTCGCTTGCTGGTAGCCTATGGGCCACTGCTCTCCCGTGAGAAAGTGCCATTGATACTTGCCGTCTAGCAGGGTCAGGGCATTGACAGATTGACAGACCCATAAAGCTGCCAGGAAGAATAGAAAATCGCGTGTCAGGGTATAGAGTTGATAATGCATAGACTTCTCCACAATGCGCGTCAGCGAACGCTGTCAGTGGAAGTAGTCATAGCGGAATCTATGCCAAACTAACGTCTATTTATAAGTGATTGAAAAATATAGATAAATATCGGTTTTAGGGAAGTGCGGTGTTGTAGGTCTTGCGTATATTGCAAAAATCTTTGTGTTTTGCAAAGCAGGACGCGATCAAACCGTTTCCTGCCAGCTTTGGATTTTTCGGTATAGCGTGGATGGGCTGACTTCGAGTTGGCTGGCGGCTTTGACGACATTGCCTTCGCACAGTTCAATCGCCTGTTTGATTGCAGCTTTCTCGATATCAGCGAGTGACTGTATGCTATCGACGGTGGGAGCTATCGTGTTTACAGAGGCCGATGGGACCGCCATCTGCTGATCCGATAGCTCGGGTGTTGACTGCTTGGTATGTGGCGATCTGTCTTCGGCGAGAATTATGCCCAGCGCCGTTGCGATACACTGTGCAGTAATTAGAGGGCCGTCGGACATGACCACGGCGCTGTGCATGGCGTTTTCCAGCTGACGCACGTTACCGGGCCACCCGTAATTTACAATAAACTGCTCGGCATCGGAGGAGAGGCCCACAATAATTTTATCTTCCAGATCGGCAAACTTTTTCACGAAGGCCTGCGCAAGTAAAAATGCATCGTCACCTCTCTCGCGCAAGGCAGGCATCGTGATGGAAATGACATTGAGTCGGTAGTACAGATCTTCACGTAACTGTTTGTTGTCGATGGCGGAGAGCGGGTCACGATTGGTAGCGCAAATGAAACGAATATCGACTTTTTCAGCACGACTCGAGCCAACCCTCTGGAAGGTGCCGGTTTGAATAAATCGCAGCAGTTTCGACTGCAGGTTAATGTCCATTTCTGCCAGTTCGTCGAGGAACAATGTTCCGCCATCAGCAAGGCTGGCTGCACCATCACGGTCGCTCAGTGCGCCGGAGAACGCGCCTTTTATGTGGCCAAATATTTCCGATTCCATCAACTCGCCGGGAATGGCGGCACAGTTGAGCGCAATAAAGGGCTGATCGCGCCGTTGGCTCAGATCATGTAGGGCTCGGGCGGCGACTTCCTTGCCGGTGCCGCTCTCGCCGGTAATGAATACCGAGGCACGACTGGACGCTGCTTTTTCAATGGTGTTGTACACAAACTGCATGGCAACAGAGCGACCGATAAATCCTTGGAAGTTTTCTTTATATTGCGCCTCATAGCGGTTAAGTGTGCGTTTTAACAGGGCCCGTTCGGCGATGATTTGCTGAGTGAAAACTGCATGGTCGATGGCCTGTTTGAGTTCATTGTTATTCCAAGGTTTATGGATAAAACCCCAGATACGCCCCTCATTAATGGCACCCATAACCATGTCTGCTTCTGAAAAAGCACTCAGTACAATGCGAACGGTTTCGGGGTAACGTTGTGCAACTTCCCGCAGTAACTCTTCGCCGTTCATTTGCGGCATTTTCATGTCTGAGACCACAACGTCAATCGGTTCCCGTTCAAGAAGCTCCAAAGCTTGTGCTCCACTGTTGGCAAAGTGGCAGGCGTATTGGCTATTGCGCATGAGGCGCTTCAAGGTGGTGAGTATACTTTCTTCATCGTCAACAAACAGAATTGAGGCGGTTTTAAAAGACTGTTCATTATGATTCATGTTGCGGGCTCCCTTGTTCCCTTAAGCGTAGTTCAGGATTCACGAACAGGCAGGGTGATACTCACGTGAGTGCAATCGTTTTGTCGAGCGATGTCAATCGAACCACCATGTTGTTGGACGATACTCTGGGCAATGGTCAGACCAAGACCATTGTGGTCCTCTTTGGTGCTAAAGAAGGGCTCGAACAGCTTGCGCGGTGAGAGGTCGCCAAAGCCAACACCGTGGTCGCTAATGGTGACGACAATTTGGTCTTCTTTAACTCGGGTTTTAATGTTTATTGTACTGTCAGCCGCGCTGGCCTCAAGGGCGTTTTTGATAATGTTGAGAAAGGATTGGCTCAGCAGTACGGGCATACCCTCGATGGCGGGTAGCTCGCCAAACTCATACTGCAATAAGCGGCCTTGCAAATCGGCTTCTGACAGTTGGCGCTCAGCTTGCTGCAGACAGTCGTTGATTTGCGTTGCTCTGCGTGCAATCGAATCAGGATTGGCAAAATATCGCAGGCTGTTGGCGATAGAACTGATTCGGGTGGAGCCGCGCAGTGATTCGGTGATCAGCACTTTGTAATCGCTGCGAATATAGTCGACTTCATGCTTATCCATCACCGTCTGCAGTGCTTCTTCACTACCAGCATTTTGCTTCGCCAGATCTGACAGTGCAGTGCAGGCGTCCAGAAGCTGGGTAAGGTACTCATCGAGTGCATGCAGATTATTCTGAATAAAGGCGTTGGGGTTGTTTAGTTCGTGTGCGAGACCCGCAGCCAGCTGGCCGATGGAGGCCATTTTTTCCTGCGCGATCATCTGCTCTTGCTGTGTTTTCAGTTGTTCGAGCGCGCGCTGCAAGTCCTGATTCTTGTTGTAGAGCTCACGCGATTTATCCTCGAGTAAACGCTCTGCTTCGGCTCGCGCCCGTTTTTGCAGTGCGTAGGCGCGCTCCAGTTGTTGTATTCTATCCTTGTCAGTCATAGCGCTTTAACGTGAATTAAACAATGGTCTGCACCCTCATGCATACAAGTGTGCTGTTTAGTGGTGATACTTCTGCCATAGAGCTTGGCGGCTCCCTCCAACAATCCCTCCGCGAGGTGGCATAGCTTGCGCTCTGATACGTAGCGAAGAGTCACGGAGTCTTCGCTTTGTTCGACTACCTTAATGCTAGGAGGACGGGCATCTTCATCCAGTTTATGCACCTCAACGTGAATCACGCCGTCAATGCTGTTGATAAAGGAAAAAAAATCGGGACGACTTTCAGCATATCGGGTATGCCCTCCGTGCAGGAAGTCAAACAGCACTACGCCGAACTTATGCAGTAGGGTAGGGGCTTCTAGATTCAACTTCTTGCATAAAACACTAACTAGCGTGAAGATCTCTACATCGTCATAGGTCGCTGTGGCGGTGTACACACCTTCTAGCCCTGCCTCGTCTAGTGTTTCTAGCCAGGTGTTCAGTCCCAGCTCCTGCTCTACCATTTCGCTTAAGGCGATAAAAACTGCGCCCTTCATGCGTCGTGTTCTCCTAAGTCTTGTGTCAGGACACCGGTCACTGACAGGAATGAAAGTATGTGGACGCAACAAGTTCTGTGCCAAATAAAAAAACTATCAATATCAATGGTATAGCCCGTCTTGGAACGCAGATTTTGGTATGCAGTTGCAAATTGCTTTGCAAATTGCAAAAAAAGCTGGTGATACGCCTCGTTTGGGTGCAAGCTGACTATCGTGGCGCTCATTGGTCGTCCCTACAAGGAAAGGTAATTTCAAATCGGGTGCCCTCATTAAGTTTGCTGGAAACCTTAATAGTGCCTCGATATTTTTGAATAATGTCGTAAGAAATGGACATGCCCAAACCGGTCCCCTGGCCGACGGGCTTGGTTGTGTAGAAGGGTTCGAATATGCGGTCGATCTTGTCCTCGGGGATGCCACAGCCATTGTCCTCAATCATTATATGAATGTCGTGGCCGTCATAATGCGTAGTGATTTTGAGTAAGCCCTGTTTCCCTTCCATCGCATGCCCGGCATTCACAATGAGATTCATGAGTACCTGATTAATATGTCCGCCAATGCAGGTGAGAGGTGGCAAATCCTGCAAGTCTGTTTCGACCTCGCAGTGGTATTTGATTTCGTTACGCACCATTTTAAGCGTCGACAAAATGCAATCATTGATATCAACGGGGCCTTCCTTTTCACCCGAGTACGCGTAGCCTTTAAGGCCTTGGGTAATATCTTTGATCCGTTCAGCACCTTCAATGGATTCTTCTACCAGGGTCTTCATATCTGTTAGTACAAAGTGCAGGTTCTCGAGTTTGAGTGTTTCTTCGATCCTGCTGGCCAGCTCTTCACGTTTTTCGGGATCTGTATTCTCAGGCATGTCCCGCCACGCCATGAGCTCCTGAGTGAGTTTGTTCAAGAAATAATGGTACTCATGAAGGGTGCATAGGTTGTTCATAATGAAGCCGGTTGGATTATTGATTTCGTGCGCTACGCCTGCAGTGACTTGCCCGAGACCAGCCATTTTTTCGGCCATGACTAAACTTTGCTGGTTTCGTTGGAGTTCATCTTGCTTTTGCCTTAGAACTTCGTTGGCATTGAGCAGGCTCTGTTCGCGCTGGCGTATGCGTTTTCCCATGTCAATGATCTGGTCAGACAAGGCCTGAATCTCGACCGTAAGACGTTTGGTTTGGGCGAGTTCCGGCTCAGCCCCACTGCTCAATTGCGCGGCAAATTGCTGCAGGCGCTCAAGAGGAATGACGAAGAAAAATCGGCCCAGCAATGCCGCTAACAGGGCTGCGATAAGGGCAACAATACCGGTGCTGATTGCCAGCCTTTCGCGGGCATCGGCGATAGCTTTTTCAAACGCGCTGAGATCGGCCTGGTAAGATATGGAGAGTCCGGCTTTGGTTGAGATTGGTTGCCAATAGTTGGCGTTGCCTTTGCCCCAGACCTGTTCGAGTCCAACATTATTGGAAAGGCGAATAGCGAGGCCGCTAAGCCTGCTCAAGTTTAATGACTCGCCCAGATCGCCAATGGGTAACCAGGTAATCAACAAGCCTTCGGGCGTGTTCGCGTAAGTGACCGGCACAGCCAATTCAATGTATGTGTCGGATCCGGCATTCACGAGATCTATCGCTTGTGGTATGCCTCCATCCAGCACATGTTGAAATTTGCCGACGGAAAACTCGGCAATCTCCGGAACTTGTCGCGACGCGATCTCCATGCCGTTAAAGTCGGTTAATAGTTGGGGGTATAGGTGTCCAAATATACCCGGTTCGTTAAACCAGTCGGCGAGCACAAGTCGTCCGGTTTCAGGTTGCATGATGCTCTGCTGAACAATAGGCAAGTGCCCCTGATTGACTGCCAGTTTTATATGCGTGTCAATAAAATTGTGTATCTGCTTGCTGAGTGTTTCGGCCCTGAAGTGCGTGGCTTGCAGATGCTGAACTCTCAGGTCTTTCTCCAAGCCAATGGTTGATACTTGAAACAGCACGAAACTGGTAATCGAGATAACACACAGCAGAAACAGCAGTAGCAGACGGTTGGTTTTTGGGGGGCGTGTCGAAATAACATTGTGTAGCGCCCGGGCAAGCGTTTTAAAAATTGGCATCAAGGGCCCTCCTCAATGCGAGGAGGCACCAGTTCGATAGCCCCTGTGTGTGAGAAGCGGCCCATGCGCAGAGATTGAATGCCAAGCGCTTCGTGCGCATCGCTACCGGTATGGTAACGGGAGAAGGGGGCATCATAATCTTTCACCAAACCGCTAATGCGGTACTGCAGGTTTTCCAGAGCGTGTTTCACCGTATGCTTGTCTTGATTGGCCCGTCCGGTGGTTTGGCTTTGATGCAAGGCGGCATCCAGCAACAAAATCAGATCGAAGGCATGACTGAAACCGGTAGGGGCGGGAATATCCGTTAGCGTAGCCTCCTCCTTGCCCAGCACTTTGGCAAGATGGGTTAAGGCGACATCGACGGTGGGATGTGAGGGCTCGTCGTGCAGGCGGGAATAGGTCTGTAAAAACTCCAGATTCAATTGACTAACAGTGTCGAGACCCAACTGCTGCACAAAGTCGCCCCCCGTAATCCCCCAATGGCTGCGTATCGGAATACGCAGATGTTGAGGGAGTGATTGCATGGCTTTCAGCAGAGAAATGCCTTCGGGCGCATTGGCGACCAATATAATGACATCGGCCTTGGCTTGAAGTGCGTTGTGCAGTAATAGCAGCGCTTCGTTTTGTCTCATACCCCAGGGGAAAAAACTGACGCCAGCAATGTTAGTAGCATGTTTTGCGATCGCCGCGCGCATGGTCGCTTCATTGGCTTTGCCCCAACCGGTATTCTCTAGCAGCAAGTAAGGGCGCTCAAAGCCTTGGACAGCTAGAGCGTGATCAATGAGCTTTGCACCGGCATAGCGATCATCGATAGAAAGCCGGAAAATCCAGTTTTCTCCGTTTTGGGGGCGCGTGATACCTGTCGCTGCGGCCCAAGGCACCAGTGTCAGTAGTTGTTGGCGGTGAATAAGCTCATTGTGCGCCAAGAGGGGAGGCGAATGCATACCGCCGATGATGGCGAGGCAAAAAGGGTCGATGGCGGCTTTGGTGATATTATTTTTGCTACGCGCAGAGCTTCCTCGGTGGTCCAGCACCTTAAGCTCAGCGTTGTGGTTTCCGAGTCGTCCATTTAGCGATGACAGTGCGCTCTCGATACCTAGCTTAATGCTATTCCCTGCCGCTTGGTTGTGGCTCATGTCAGCATCAAGATATAGGCGGTATGTGGCTTCAGAGCTATCCTGGGCAGTTGCAGGAGCCAGAAACACATAGCCCGCCATAACCAGCATCACTTTGAGTGCGCCACGCAAAATGGCAGCTCTCTCCTGCTTGTGGAACAAAATCGCGCTGTGCTTCATTCACCTCACCTCGTCGTGAATGGGAATGCTAAAGATTGATTAAAATATACTTCCTGTCAAATGTGACATTTACCCTATTTGTATAAAAAATGTAATGCGCTATATTGATTTCAGATTGAGGTTTCAAGGCGCTTTGAAACCCGTAACGCGGATCTGTTAAGGCAGTATAGATGTTATATTCTCGCTTGCTACGCAGGCTGTTTGTGTCCAAGGCTTACTAAGAAATGAAAGAAACATTTACTACAGGTGAAATCGCAAAACTTTGCGGAGTGAACTTTCGAACGGTGATTCGCTGGATTGATAAAGGGTATATTGACGCCTATAAGCTTCCTGGTCGGGGAGATAATCGGGTCACTCGTGAGAATGTTGTCAAATTTATGTGCGACAACAATATGCCCATTCCCGCTGAATTAACAAGTGACCACACGGCAAAGAGTGTTGCAGTAGGGGCAGATCCGAAGCCACAACGCCAAACTCAGCCAGCAGTGCGTCTCCTTATTGTTGAGGATGAGGATCTCATGGCGCGTTCCATAGAACGTAGTGCGAAGCGAGCGGGGTACCTCACCGCTATCGCGAAAAACGGTATCGAAGCCGGTATCCAGCTTGAGGCTCATAGGCCGGATGTGATTACGCTCGATCTGCAAATGCCCGGGATGAGCGGTTTCGAATTGCTGGAGGTAATCCGGGCCAATGAGGCCTATGGCCATATTAAAATTCTCGTCGTATCGGCGGCCGGGAAGGAAAGAGAGGGTGAGCTGAAGGTTCTGGGGGCCGATCAGGTGCTAGATAAGCCCTTTAAAAATCAGGAGCTCTTGGGTGCTTTGCAAGCTTTAGTCACATCTTGATAGTGTTGGTTACACTAATGCACTAAAAGTACAAATGTCATATATGACAGGTTGTGACACACTTTTGAGAATCAAACTGACAATCCTGTCGAACGTTTAGCTCAGGCAAATGTCACAAGAGGGGCAAGCATGAACACTCGTATCTTATTGGTTGACGATGAAGAAAGTGTGCTAAGTACGTTAAAACGCCTGTTACGCAACGAGCAGTTCGAAGTGTATACGGCGACTGGCGGCGAAGAAGGGCTCGAAGTGTTGTCCGAGCATAGCTTTGATTTGATTGTCAGTGACATGCGCATGCCTAAAATGAACGGTGCTGAATTTCTTAGCATCGCCAAAGCCCGATTCCCACTGATCGAACGTGTGCTGCTGACAGGTTATTCGGATATGGAGGATACCATTCAGGCGATAAATGATGGTGGTATTTATGGGTATGTTTCCAAACCCTGGGACCCCGTGCAACTTCGGGAACTCATCAGAAGCGGTATCGAAAAGACCAAAAAAAATAAAAAGAAAAATCGAGTGTTACATCACTTCAAGAAAGAAAATGATGCACTTACGCAGGACTTGGGCCGAAAAGAGCGAGAGATGGCGCAAACGGCGGCCTTTGTGGACTTTGCCCAAAAGCAACTGCACGCAAAGCAAGTGGCGCAGGACGCCCTGGTAAAGAAGACAGATGAAGCTTACGCAGCCGTTTCTCAGGCCCTGGAAGACAGCTATGTGGTTGTTGAGCTTTTGCTGCTCAATTTAATGGACCTGAAGCTGAAGGGGCAGCGAAGTATCAACCAGCGCGTTTCAGAAGTTGCAATGGGTATGGCTGAGACGCTTTGTCTGGATGCCAGCAAAGTCATGCTGTTACGTCGTGCCGCACGCTTATATGCGCTCGGAAAAATCGGGGTTCCCGATGCGATATTGGCCAAGGCGTACAATCAACTCGATGAGAATGAGCGCAGCGTGTTTCAGCAATATCCCTCTCACAGTGCCTGCACTCTGATGGCCATGGCGCCTTTTCAGGATGTGGCTCAGCTGTTGTTTAACCAGAGGGAATATCTTGACGGTAGCGGTTATCCTAACGGTTTGGCGGGAGAGGAGCTGGATACCGTTTCGCGTATTTTGGCCTTGTCCATTGATTATGTGGAGTACCGGTCGGGCCACATGACTGGCGAAGCGCTATCGCACGATGACACAATGAGTTTGTTACAGAGTCTCTCAAAACGCTATGACGAACGTCTACTGGTCGCATTGGCAAGCCTCACTTTGGAAATCGATGTCAAAGGTGAAGGCAAGGCGCTGATGTTGCCCGTACACTCTTTGGCAGAGGGGATGCTGTTAAATAAGGATATTGTCAGTGAGGCAGGGATACTATTGTTGCGGGGAGGCACCATTCTCAATGCCGCGGCTATTAGGCATCTAACCAAGTTGCAGGCTAATCTCACTGAGCAGGTGATGGTGAGTGTACGTTTTCAAGCCGACTAGAAAATTGGGCGAACGCACGGTTTCGCGATAGAGTAAGGTATAAATTATTTACGTAATTGAACAGGGCTATACGGCTATGGATGAGTTACTCGAGGCTTTCCGGCAGGCGGTGATGGATAAGGATTGGGACGCGTTGAGGCAAATCGACGATAAATTGCGTATCGAATTGAGCGCTCAGCTGGAGCTATGCGACAGTGAGGCCAGTAAGCGGAGCATGGCCTCATTGCTAAAGAGGCTGCAAAAGGTGTATGCGCTAGCGGAGCGCAATGCTCGAGACAATTACCAGGAAATAGCCGCAGAGCTGGGTAAGCTCAAACAGGATCAGCGCGCGGTGAAAGCTTACCAGCAAGGAAGCCAGTTTCCCTGATTATTCTTTGACCTTCTCCAAAAAGTGACGGTATTTTGTTAAAAAACAGACAATGGCGCTGTTTTTATTATATTTGCGTCACTTTATTGACTAAACTTCGTTTGTCGCTTTTAATTAGCAACAGTGGTTAGAAGTTGTGACACCCGCTGTTCATTCTACAGTCTGAGAATCATGAGCAGGCCTGACTTCGCGCTTCAAAGAACGACCCGCTAGGCAAATCCATATTAAAAAGCTCGATGCATAATAAGAAGGTCTGATTTAATGGCTCAGGATATGAAAGTTTTGGTTATGCACGATAACCAAGATGTACTTCGTGATCTTACCGTTATCCTCCAGTTTTTGGGTGAAGATGTACTCACCGCGTCTCTTGATGACTGGCACGACGTCATTACTGCGCAAAAAGATGACGAAAGTCTTTTGGGGGTAGTGTTTTTGGGGGCGGAAGAGCAGCCGCTCGAACCCATCGTCGAGAAAATTGAAGAGATCGATGAAGGCCTTCCTGTCTTATTGGTAGGCGAAGGAAGCGTTGACGGTCTCGATGAAGTGTTGCGTAAAAAAGTCATCGCGCGTCTCGAGTTTCCCCCCAATTACAACAAAACGCTTGATAGTCTTTATAGAGCCCAGGTGTTTCGCGATCAGTTCTCTTCCAGCAGTGTGCGTGGCAAGCAGCGTCAGGTGGAGTTGTTTCGAAGCCTGGTGGGCACGAGCCGTGGTGTGCAAGTAGTACGAGAGCTTATGTCTCAGGTTGCCGACAAAGACGTCAGTGTCTTGATTACCGGGCAATCAGGTACGGGTAAAGAAGTGGTGGCACGTAACCTTCATTACAATTCCCATCGTCGTAACAAACCTTTTGTGCCAGTGAATTGTGGAGCGATTCCCGCGGAGCTGCTCGAAAGCGAGCTGTTCGGTCACGAAAAAGGTGCTTTTACCGGTGCCATCACTGCGCGGGCAGGACGGTTTGAGTTGGCCGAGGGCGGTACTTTGTTCCTCGATGAAATCGGCGATATGCCCTTGAATATGCAGGTGAAAATTCTGCGGGTTCTGCAGGAAAAAACCTTTGAGCGCGTAGGCAGTAATAAAACCACCGAAACTGACGTGCGCATCATCGCGGCGACGCATAAGAATCTCGAAGATATGATTGTGGAAGGGTCTTTTCGTGAGGACCTTTACTACCGACTTAATGTATTCCCCATTGAAATGCCTGCGCTGAAAGAGCGTGTAGAAGATATTCCGCTGCTCATTAACGAATTGATCTCGCGCATGGAAACCGAAAAGCGGGGTTCCATTCGTTTTAATTCGGCAGCCATTTTGAGTTTGTGTCGCCACGACTGGCCGGGCAATGTGCGCGAGTTGGCCAACCTGGTAGAACGTTTGGCGATCATGCACCCCTACGATGTAATCGGTGTGCAGGAGTTGCCCAAAAAATACCGTCACGTTGAAGAAGAGGATGTTAACTTCGATACCAACGAGACGGGTAATTTAAGCGCCGGGCTGGTTGGCCTGGATTCACCGGCGCTGTTGCCGGTAAATGGTATCGATCTAAAGGATTACCTTGCCAATCTCGAAAAGTCTCTCATCGAACAGGCTCTGGATGAGTCTTCAGGCGTGGTGGCGCGCGCTGCAGAGAAATTGCGCATTCGACGCACCACGCTGGTGGAGAAGGTCCGTAAATACGGATTGAATGAGTGATTTTTCAGTCGGACGTCTGGGGTCGGACGTCTGACGCTAAACCTGGCGGGTGTGTTTGCCGCGGCTGCCAATCAAGCTTTCTTTGTACTTGTCATAAAATCGACGCGGTCAGCGTTGGTCGCTCAATATTGCGTATTTAGCTTGTCATAAAAATGACGGGCTGCATTTTCAAGAAGTTTCATAGCATGTCTAACCCTCTGAATAATATATAAAAAAATAAAGTTGGTTCGCTGCCTGCTATATCCTTGGTAACCCGAAGCCTGTGAGCTTCTAAATTGATTACCAACTCGGGAAAAGCAGCATGGCGCAAGCACGTCAACCAGCAAAGTCTTCAGTCAGCAATAACGATGCGCTGCCACAGTCTGCAGTCAGTCGCGTCGAAGCCTTAGTCGAAGAGAAAAAGACCGCGGCGGTAACCTCACTGTTTGAACATCAGCGTTTTCATGAGCAGGAGCAAATTGATCCCGCTCAGGAGCCAGCGCCAGTCGAGCAGGCGCTGAGTCTGTTCGATCAACTATCGTCGCAGCTGACCTCTTCTTACCGTACGTTGGAGCAGAAGGTGAGTCAGTTGCGCCATGACTTGTCTGAAGAAGAGTGCCAGCGCGAAGCACAGTTCAAAGAAAAGGAAGCCCTGGCGACGCGTCTCTCTACCTTGCTCGAAATTCTACCTGCTGGTGTTGTGTTGCTGGACGACAAGGGTCGCGTCACCGAATGCAATCCTGCGGCGATCGATTTGCTGGGCGAGCCTCTCGAAGGTCAGCTGTGGCTTGATGTGATCAAGCGTAGTTTTTCTCCCAGGCACGATGATGGTCACGAAGTATCGCTTAAAGATGGTCGCCGTGTGCGCATAGAAACGCGCTCCATGACCGAAGGGCCAGGGCAATTGATTCTTCTGAGCGATCTGACCGAAACGCGTTTGCTGCAAGCGCAGGTGAGTCGTGCCGAGCGCTTGTCGTCATTGGGTAAAATGGTGGCGAGCTTGGCGCATCAGATTCGCACTCCACTGTCTACGGCCATGCTCTATGCCGGGCACTTGTGTCAGCCAGGTATTGGTGATCAGATGCGCATCGATTGTGCCGAAAAATTACTGGCCCGCTTGACCCATCTCGAACACCAGATTCGCGACATGCTGATCTTTGCCAAGGGTGAAACGCGCCTTGCCGAGCAACTCACCGCCGGAGAGTTTCTCGAGAGTCTACGGCATGCAGCAGAGCCTGTTCTGGCAAAAGCGAACGTCAAGTGCAACTGGCGGAATGCAGCATCTGATCGCGTCATTCTCTGTAATAAAGAAGCTTTAATCGGCGCGATTCTCAATCTGATCAATAACAGTATTGAAGCCGGAGAGTCGCTCAAGCACGATGAGCGTGAGTTGCGCTTAAGTATTGGTATGAGTTCAAGAGCCGACAACACAGTTTCAATTAACGTACGAGATAATGGGCCAGGTATCCCTGATGACAAACGCGATCAGGTTTTCGAACCATTTTTTACCACCAAACCACAGGGCACCGGTTTGGGCCTGGCTGTCGTACAGGCTGTTGTGAAAGCACATCATGGCGTTTTCAAGGTGGATTCATCCGATCAGGGTGTCGCCACCACCATTACCTTGCCAGCTTATGAACTCAAGCAGGTCAAGAACGAACGTAAAGACAAAAACAGTCCGTCCAAACGTAAGCAGAACCGTCCACAGGAGTAATATCCCATGTCCAATACAAGCATTCTGATCGTGGAAGATGATCGCGAATTACGCGAGGCGCTATGCACGACCCTGCAATTGGCAGGCATGGATTATATTGAGGCCGACTGCGCCGAGGCCGCCTTGTTGCAGCTTGAAAAGAAATCCGTCGACCTGATTGTCAGCGATGTCAATATGCCTGGCATGGACGGCCACGAGCTGCTCAAGCAAGTGAAGAGCAGAGCACCGGGTTTGCCGATGATGCTGATTACGGCCTATGGCCAAATCAAGCATGCTGTCGAAGCCATGCAGCAGGGGGCTGCGGATTATCTGGTTAAGCCCTTTGAGCCCAAAGTGCTTATCCAGTCGATCATTAAAATTCTTGGTCAAAGCGGCAGTGAAGCGCAGGGCGATGCGCCCGTGGCCGAAGACCCCTTTACCCGTCAGTTCTTTCAGATCGCCAAGCGTGTCGCTGGCTCCGAGTCAACCGTGATGATTTCGGGCGAGAGTGGTACCGGTAAGGAAGTGTTGGCACGTTATATTCACGAACAGTCGCCGCGTAAAAACAAACCCTTTGTCGCATTAAACTGCGCGACCATTCCCGAGAATATGCTCGAGGCCATGTTGTTTGGTCATGAGAAGGGGGCGTTTACGGGGGCTATCGCCAGTTCACCTGGTAAGTTTGAACAGGCCAATGGCGGTACCCTGCTGCTGGATGAAGTTTCCGAGATGGATCTGGGCTTGCAAGCCAAACTCCTGCGCGTATTGCAGGAGCGCGAAGTCGAGCGCGTGGGGGGGCGTAAAGCTATTCCTCTCGATGTGCGTGTATTGGCAACCACCAACCGCGACCTCAAGGAATATGTAAAAGAAGGCAAGTTCCGCGAAGACCTTTACTATCGGCTCAGTGTCTTTCCCATGGCCTGGAAACCCTTGCGTGAGCGACCTCTGGATATCTGGCCTTTGGCTCAGAGACTGCTGGAAGTGCATGCCAGCAAGATGAAACGTGAAGGGCTGCAGTTTGATCCCGACGTGAAGCAAGTGTTGTCGCAATACCATTGGCCGGGCAACGTGCGTGAACTCGATAACGCGATACAACGCGCACTGATTATGGCGACGGGAACGCGCGTAAGTGCTGCAGACTTTTGTCTCGATACCAGCGGTGCAGCGGAATGGATACTAAGCGATACGGCACCACAGGAAGTAGAGCGCGATGTGGCGGATGGGCTGATTGAAGAAGACCGTAGTGCATTGGGTAAGGATCTCAAGCTGAGAGAGTATCAAATCATTATTGAAACCCTGCGACAGGAAAATGGCCGCAAGAAGCTGGCTGCCGAAAAACTGGGAATTAGCCCGCGAACCTTACGCTACAAGCTCGCGCAGATGCGTGAGTCTGGTATTGATGTGGCTGCTGAGCTGGCGGCTTAGCGCAACAAGTTTGTCAATCTGCTGATGACTTTAGGGGCCTTGAGCCCCTTTTTTTATATCCAAAACAGTGGGTTATGGTTTACTGACGAAAACCTGTCTGATAATTGGCCCGCTTTGTGCAGTAACCACTGATAAGTGTAATGTTTGACGAATAATTGACGGAGTGTTGCTTATGTCTGGAATAGGTTCCGTATCGGGCAGGGCAGATATTAATCAGGTGCTGGCCGATATGCGTGCGTTGAAATCGCAGATGCAGAAACCCGAAGCCATTCGTCCGGAGGAATCGCCAACCGCGATCAAGCCGACAGCCGAGGTAAAAGAAACACCCAAGTTCAGCGACTTGTTGAGTAATGCGGTGAATGCCGTCAATCATGAACAGCAACAGACGGGCGCTTTGCGCACGGCATACGAACTGGGCGATCCCAACGTGAGCATTTCGCAGGTGATGGTACAGGCCCAAAAATCTTCGGTAGCGTTTCAGGCGCTTACCCAGGTGCGCAACAAGGTTGTTCAGGCCTACGAAGACATTATGAAGATGCCTGTATGAAGCATCTTGCTAAACTGATCAGCATGACTGAGGCGCGTTAAGTTATGGCTATTGTTCCCACCGAAGCCAACGTAGGTTTACCCGCAGCCAGCGAAGACAGCAATGATATTCCGGCAGGTGAAAGTAATCTGATGACCGGTATTAACCGGCTCAGCCTGCTTCGACAGATTGGGCTCATGATAGGCCTGGCGGCCAGCGTCGCGCTGGGGCTGGCTCTGGTTCTGTGGTTGCAGGAACCCGACTACCAGCCACTGATGCAGGACATTGCCGCGCAGGATATGGAAGAAGTGTCCCGCGTGCTGAATCTTAACAACATCAATTTTAAAGTCGATCCACGCAGTGGAGTGCTATTGGTAGAAGCGAGTCAGGTGTATGACGCACGTATTAAATTGGCCGCTGCAGATATCACACCCGATCGAAATGTAGGTTACGAATTGCTGGATCAGGAACAAGGTCTGGGCACCAGCCAATTTATGGAGAACACACGCTTTAAACGTGGCCTCGAAGGGGAGCTTTCCCGGACTATCACCAGTTTCCGCAACATTCGTAATGCGCGCGTTCACCTGGCGATACCCAAGCGCTCAGTGTTCGTTCGAGACAACCGCCAGCCTTCGGCATCGGTGCTTATCGAAACTTCGTCACGTTCTCCTGTGTCCCGCGAGCAGGTGGAAGCCATCGTTAATCTGGTGGCCGGCAGTGTGCCCGAGATGGATAAGTCGCAGGTAACGGTTGTTGACCAGAAGGGTAATCTGCTTTCGCGCAATAACGAGAGTGAAGAAGATCGCATGGTGGCCCGTGAGTTTGAATACTCTCGCAAGATCGAGTCGGTATTGAATGGTCGCATTGCCAGTATTCTTGATCCGGTGATTGGTAATGGCCGGTTCCGCTCCGAGGTCTCTGCCGATGTTGATTTTACTGCAGTAGAAGAAACCGAAGAGCTGTATAACCCCGACATACAGGCGGTTCGCAGCGAGCAGACTCTCGACGAGCAGCGCCAGATGGCTGCGGCCGGTGGTGTGCCCGGTGCGCTGGCAAATCAGCCTCCCGCTGCGGGCGCTGCACCTCAGGTTGCTGGTGGCGGCAATGCCAATGAAGACGGTGGTATTCCTACCAACATGCGCCGACAGGCCACACGTAATTATGAAGTGGATCGCACGATCAGCTACACGCGTCATCAGCAGGGCCGCCTCAAGCGCCTTACCGTTGCAGTGGCAATTGATGATATTCGCAATATCAATCCCGAAACCGGCGAAGTTAGCTTTACGCCCTGGAGTGAAGAGGAACTGGAGCGTTTGACCATTCTTGTGCGCAATGCGGTTGGTTATTCCGCAGCGCGTGGCGACAGTGTCACGGTGATCAATACGCCATTCGCTCCACAGGAAGTCGAGCCTTTTGTTGAGCCTGAACTTTGGGAGCAAAACTGGTTCTGGGATGCGGTATGGAAAGGTGTTGCCATTCTGGTCGCCCTGATTGTGATCTTTGCGGTGATTCGTCCTACCTTCAAGAACCTGGCAGATGCAGGCGCGCAGGCCAAAGAATTGGCGCTGGCCGGCGACGAAGATGGCTTGGCGCAGTTGGATCAAATGGATGAAGGTGAAGCCGGTGCCAGCGTTACTCTTAGTGCCGCTGACGAGTTTCTTTTACCCGGTGCCTCCGAAGGGTATGATAAACAGCTTAACGCCCTCAAGGGTCTGGTAGCAGAAGATCCGGCCAGGGTGGCGCAGGTAATTCGACAATGGGTGAATGCAGATGGCTGATGATGGCGATAAAAAACCGGCTGAAAAAATCTCGCGGGTTGATGCCGCCTCCATCCTGTTGATGAGTCTCGGCGAAGCTGATGCTGCACAGATTCTAAAGCATATGGGTCCCAAAGAAGTGCAGCGTGTGGGGACGGCAATGGCCTCACTGGCCAATGTTACGCAGGATCAGATCGAGCAGGTGATGATGGAGTTTCTCGAGGCCGTTGGTACGCAAACGGGTATGGGCATCGGGTCGGACGACTACATCAAAAATATGCTTAACGAAGCACTCGGTGAAGATAAAGCCGCCGGTTTGATTGATCGTATTCTGGTTGGCGGCAATACCACGGGGCTGGACACACTCAAGTGGATGGATGGCCGGGCAGTTGCAGAATTGATTCGTTACGAGCACCCTCAGATTCAGGCCATCGTGGTTTCATATCTTGAGCCGGACCAGGCCGCCGAAGTGTTGGCGATATTTGATGAAAAAGTGCGTCTCGATGTGGTGATGCGTGTGGCCTCGCTCGATACGATTCAGCCTCAGGCGTTGCAGGAACTCAATAACATCCTCGAAAAACAGTTTTCCGGCAGCGCGAACACACAAACCAGCAAAATTGGTGGTGTGAAATGTGCGGCTGAAATTATGAACTTTATGGATACTTCCATTGAAGCCGATCTCATGGATAGCATCAAGGAAGTGGATGCGGATATGGGTACACAAATTGAAGACCTGATGTTTGTCTTCGACAACCTCAAAGATGTCGACGACCGCGGTATTCAAACCCTGTTGCGCGAAGTATCGTCCGAAGTGCTCATTGTTGCGCTCAAGGGTGCCGATACCGAACTGCAGGAAAAAATATTCAAGAATATGTCCAAACGCGCTGCCGAATTGCTGCGTGACGACCTTGAGGCCAAGGGCCCGGTCAAGGTCAGCGAAGTGGAAGCCGCACAAAAAGACATTCTGACCATAGCCCGTCGCCTGGCCGATGCTGGCGAAATAGCGCTCGGTGGTTCCGGCGAAGAAATGATCTAGGGGCGCCTCCATGTCGAATCGTAGTAAACGTATTCCTGCAGGTGAATTAACGGCCTATGAACGATGGGAATTACCCAGCCTAGGTCAGAATGCCAAGGCCAAAGCCCCGGTACCGCAAAAGGAAG
The DNA here is from genome assembly GCA_041589495.1 of Oleiphilaceae bacterium. GTDB lineage: Bacteria > Pseudomonadota > Gammaproteobacteria > Pseudomonadales > Oleiphilaceae > PZPK01. Next base: position 20,849 of record JBFHVM010000015.1, read on the forward strand.
AAGTCAAACCCCTGACCGCAGCCGATCTGGAACAGATACGACAGCAAGCTTATGAAGAAGGTTTTGCTCAGGGCAAGGAAGAAGGTCATGTGGCAGGGCAGGAGACAGGCCATAAGGCGGGTTTTGCACAAGGGCTGGAAGAAGGCAAGGAGCAGGGGCTGCGTGAAGGGCAGGCGCATATTAAACAAACCCAGCAACAACTCACGCGACTCATGCAGTGTTTATCTGAGCCCTTAAGTGAAGAACAGCAGAAGGTTGAAGAAACCATGCTGAACGTCACACTCGCCATCGCCCGCTCAGTGATCCGTCGAGAATTACAGATCAACTCAACCGTGATTCAGGAAGTCATTCTTGAGGCTCTGGCGCTTTTACCGCGCAATTCTATGGGAGTGGTATTTCGGGTAAACCCGATTGATGCCGATTACGTGCGTGAATCGCTTGATGCTGCCGACAGCGCTGCTGAAGTGAAGGTTGATGAGTCCGTCCAGTCCGGAGGATGTTTGGTCGACACACATACCCAGCAATACGATTACACCATTGAAAAACGCTTTCAAAAGCTGGTGCATCAAATGTTGTTGCGCGCTGCGAGTGAGGGCCAAAGCAGGCCTGCAGGCAGTGTGCCGGCCACTATGGAAGAGCGCGCCGATTTTCATGTAGAGGTTCTGCATGAGGCCGAAGCAGAACAGCCGGCAGAGGTTGACTCCACGGCACAACATAGCGAACCGGAAAGTATTCAAACGCGTCAGGAAGCCGCCATCGACTCGGTGCAGGATATGCAAGTTGACGCGAAACCTGACGAGGCTGAAGATGCCTTGAAAGAGCCCATTGATCACCACCTTGCCGAAACCGGTGAACAGGCTGCAACGAAGTCAGTAGACCACTCGGCTACAAGCGACGCCTCTGAAA
>JBFHVM010000016.1:0-21301 GCA_041589495.1 Oleiphilaceae bacterium
CAGTTAGGCCGACAAATCCCCCCACAACAGGTTGCCATCATGCAGTCTTCCGGTGGCACCCTACCGCTGAATCAGGCCGCTGATCGTGCCGTCAATCTGCTGCTTTCCGGCCCGGCCGGCGGACTTGCCGCCATGCGTTATCTCGGGCAGTTACTGCAGCGTAAACGCCTCATCAGTTTTGATATGGGCGGTACCTCCACTGATGTGGCGATTATGGATGGCGACTTTAAACTCACCACAGAAGGACGGATCGCCAACTGGCCAGTGGCGGTTCCCATGCTCGACATGGACACGATTGGCGCAGGCGGAGGCTCCATAGCCTGGCTGGATGAAGGCGGCATGCTGCACGTGGGACCGCAATCAGCAGGCTCAAGCCCGGGCCCTGCTTGCTATGGTCTGGGAGGCACCGCACCCACGGTCTCCGATGCCAATCTGGTATTGGGCCATTTACAGGAGGACGCTTTTCTCGGCGGCAGCATGCAACTGCATCGTGACAGAGCGATAAAGGCGATCAAGCCTTTGGCCGACGCACAAAATATGCCTGTAGAAGAGCTGGCGCAGGGCATCGTCACCATTGCCGAGCAGCAGATGGCGCAGGCACTGCATAATATATCCATTAAACAGGGCCACGACCCCCGGCAGTTTTTGCTCTGCTGTTTTGGTGGCGCTGGGGGCTTACATATTTGTGCCATCGCCGATCGCCTGCGTATCACCGAAGCACTGGTTCCAGTCCATGGCGGAGTCTTGTCTGCTCTGGGCATGTTATGCGCCCCCGAACAACGCTTTTTAACCCAAACGCACGTGCGTGATTGGGAAGATTTATGCTGGCAGCAATTGGAACAGAGCTTTACCCAACTGGAAGAAAGCAGCCGAAGAGATTTTGTTACACAGGGCATCGACAAACAACAAATTCAGTGTGAACGCACGCTGGACATGCGTTTCAAGGGACAGAGCTATACCCTGACCATTGCCTGCTCAAGCAATGCGCATAACGATTTTAACGAAGCACATAAAAAAATTTACGGTCATTCGCTGGACACGGGCATCGAAGTAGTCAATATTAGTGCCCGATTGTTTGTCGAATCTGATGTTCCGTCCCTCGATATTCTGCAGCAGGAACAGGAAGCCCAACCCGTCTCATGGTCAGAACTGCCCTTCGAGAACTCCGCGGTACCCATCTATCGGCGCACAGATCTGGGCTCGAATAGCCGGATTGCCGGGCCAGCGCTCGTTACCGAAAAGGTATCAACCACCTGGATCGCTCCATCCTGGACGGCCTGTGTGGATGCGTTTGGCAATCTACTGCTTTCACGCCTGTAATCAGCCGTGCTGGTGTAACCATGGTGTCATCGAACACCTGTACGCTTAAGCCCGGCAATGAAGACTAGAAAAAACGACGGTACTACTCTTATGAATATTGACTGGTGGATCAACGGCATGCTCGACTTGACGGTCTGGCAAAAAGTCGTCGCCGTGCTCATCATGACGCAAATTACCATAGCCAGCGTAACACTCTATTTGCACCGCCATTCTGCGCACAACTCTCTTGACCTGCATCCGGCCTTGAAGCACTTTTTCCGTTTCTGGTTGTGGCTGACCACCGCACAGAACACCAAGGAGTGGACCGCCATCCACCGGAAACACCACGCCAAATGCGAGACCGAAGACGATCCGCACAGCCCCGTAGTCAAAGGTCTAAAGACGGTATTGTTTACCGGTGCGGAACTCTACAAGGAGGAGGCGCAAAACCCCGAAACGCTCAAGCGTTTTGGTCAGCGCACCCCCGAAGACTGGATTGAACGCAAGGTTTACACCCCTCACAAAATGGCAGGTATCGCATTGATGGCGGTACTGGACCTGATGCTCTTCGGCGTAGCGGGTATCACCATTTGGGCCATCCAGATGATGTGGATTCCTCTGTTTGCTGCCGGTGTGATCAATGGCATCGGCCACGCCTGGGGCTACCGCAATTTCGAATGTAAAGACGCGGCACGCAACATTGTGCCCTGGGGCCTATTTATTGGCGGTGAAGAACTACACAACAATCACCACACCTATCCCAACTCCGCCAAGTTGTCGGTGAAGCCTTGGGAATTTGACATGGGCTGGTTTTACATCCGTATTCTCGAAAGCCTGGGGCTGGCCAAAGCGCGCCATGTCGCTCCTGTCGCCGTGAAAAATGAGGCCAAACCGGAACTCGACAAGGATTCCGTGATGGCGATTATTCATCACCGGTTCCATATCCTCGCCGAGTATCACCGCAACGTCATGATTCCGGTGATCAAAGAACAACAGGCCAATATGGCCAAACATGAACAGGCATTGATGAAGCGCGCACGCAACCTGCTTACCCGCGAGCCTAAACTGGTGAAAGAATGCGAGCAGACCCGTTTGGAAGCCATCCTTCAAGACAACCCAATGCTGGCCGAACTCTACGAGAAAAGTCAGGAATTGCAGGCAATCTGGAAGAACAATCCCGGTAGTCGCTTTCAGGAAAAACTCCACGAACTGATGGAGTGGTGCCGCCAGGCTGAACAAAGCGGCATTGCCTGCCTGGAAGAGTTTGCTCAGAGCCTGCGATATTACTCCCTGGCCCCGGCGACAGTGAAAAGCGTGTAACGCACCTGTCCGGCAACTTTCTGTCTGTGGGTCTGCCAGCCAGCTGGTAGACCCACTTCCTCTTCTTCTACCCCTTGTTCTACGTAAACAGATGCCTGCGGTGCACACCAGCCACGCGCCGCCAGTAGTTCCAGGCTCTCCTTGAGCAGACCTTTACGAAAGGGGGGATCCAGAAAGATCAGATCAAAAGGCTTCGATGGACTTGCTTTCAGCCAGTGCAACGCATCCACGTGATGAATAGTGGCCACAGCCGACAGGAGCTGCGCATTCTCGCACAAAGCTTGATGCGCGGTGCGATCCTGCTCCAGCATCGTCAGTTCGGCAGCCCCTCGGGACAAGGCCTCAAAACCCAGCGCGCCACTACCGGCAAACACATCCAGCACCCGCGCCCCCGGCAAATCGCTTTGCAACCAACTGAATACGGTTTCTCGCACCCGGTCGGTCGTCGGCCGTAAACCCTCGATGGCAGGAAAGCTCAGACGGCGGCTACGCCATGTTCCTGCGATCAAGCGAAACTCGCCCTGCGTACTTTTTTTAGGGCTACGGTTTTTTTTGCGACCTTGTGCCATTAAACTCTCCAGCAGTTACTCATGATGGCCTGCCGCCATTTTAGTGGGGACAAGGGAATGCACAAGTCACAATAAAGCGCTCAATGTCTCCAGATTGCCTTTTAACCGGATTTTAAGAAGCTCCATGCAAGCCGATTTACTTTTCTCTCTCGTAAGCCTTGGCCTGATAGGCCTGATCATTGTGGTGGACTTGCTACGTCAACGCGCGCAGCGTCCACAAAACCGGGATGTACCCCAGATTCCCCACGAAACCGGTCGCGAAGCACAGGCTCTGTCACGCCCTGAGCCGGAGCCAGAACCGACACCTGAGCCAGAACCGACACCTGAGCCAGAGCCAACACCTGAGCCAGAGCCAACACCTGAACCGGAACCAGCACCTGAACCGGAACCAGCACCTGAGCCAGAGCCGGAACCCGCAGTACCCGCAGGCTTCTTTGGTCGCATCAAGCAAGGACTGTCGCGTACCCGCTCTAACCTGAGTGGTGGCTTGAGTAAACTACTGTTAGGCCAAAAAGAAATTGATGATGAGCTGCTCGAAGATATCGAAACCCAACTGCTCAGTGCCGACGTGGGGATTGCAGCTACCACACAAATTGTAGAAAACATTACAGAACAGCTGGATCGCAAAGCCCTCAAAGACGCCAGCGGCGTACAGCAGGCCCTGCGCGATGAACTGTCCAACATTCTAGGCCCCTGTGAGGCACCACTCGAGATAGACAGCGGGCACAAGCCCTATGTGATTCTGGTCGTTGGCGTGAACGGTGTGGGCAAAACCACCACCATCGGCAAAATGGCCAAGCGTTTTCAGAGTCAGGGCAAGAGTGTCATGCTGGCCGCCGGCGACACCTTCCGGGCAGCCGCCGTTGAGCAATTGCAGGTATGGGGTGAGCGCAATCAGGTTCCCGTTGTCGCACAGCACACCGGCGCCGACAGCGCTTCGGTGATTTTTGATGCCGTGGAATCAGCGCAATCCAAAGAAATCGACGTGGTCATCGCCGATACCGCGGGCCGCCTGCAGAACAAAGACAATCTGATGAGCGAACTCGAAAAGGTGGTTCGGGTTATGCGCAAGCTGGATGGTACCGCCCCTCACGAGGTGATGCTGGTACTGGATGCAGGCACTGGCCAGAATGCACTGAGTCAGGCTCAGGTGTTCCAGCAGGCGGTAGGCGTCACGGGCATCAGTCTGACCAAGCTTGACGGTACCGCCAAAGGTGGAGTGATCTTTGCCATTGCCAAGCAACTGGGGCTGCCTATTCGCTTTATTGGCGTCGGCGAGCAAATTGATGATCTGCGCCCCTTTGAGGCCGAGCAGTTTATCGAGGCCTTGTTCGCCAACGACACCGAATAGTCAGCATGATCCATTTCACCAACGTTGATAAGCGCTATGAAGACGGCCACGACGCCCTGCGCCAGGTGTCGTTTTCGCTGGAGCGTGGTGAGATGGCTTTTCTTACCGGCCACTCCGGAGCGGGTAAAAGCACCCTGCTCAAGCTCATTATGCTGATGGAGCGCGCCACCAAAGGACAAATCATTGTGGGCGGCCAGAATCTGTCGCGCATTGCTGCGCGTCAGATTCCCTATTTCCGCCGCCACATTGGGGTGGTATTTCAGAATCACCGGCTCTTGTTTGATCGCAGTGTGTTCGACAATGTCGCACTGCCATTGGAGGTAGCTGGCGCCAACCCCCGTGATGTGGGTAAACGAGTCCGTGCAGCGCTGGATAAAGTGGGTTTACTGTCGAAGGAAAAGCTCACGCCGATTCAGCTTTCCGGTGGCGAACAGCAGCGCGTGGGAATCGCCCGTGCAGTGGTCAATAAACCCCCGCTGTTATTGGCAGATGAGCCCACCGGTAACCTCGACCCGGATTTGTCGGCCGAGATCATGCACCTGTTTGAACAATTTAATCAGGTGGGCGTCACCGTACTCATTGCCAGCCACGATTTGGCCCTGATTCATGAAATGCGTCATCGGGTGATTGCTCTCGATCAGGGGCAGATACTCAAGGGCAAGGCGGAGCAAACCTCGCATGGCTAAAACCAAACGCAACGAAGAACCGCGCCGCGGGGCGGCTCCAGCCGCCAAGGGCAATGAGCTGCAAAGCTATGTGGATAACCATCGCAAGGTACTGCGCAGCACATTACACAGCCAGACATCCAAGCCCCTCGCCAGCCTGTTTACCTGCTCGGTCATCGGTATTGCATTGGTCTTACCCACCATTCTGGCCTTACTGTTAATTAACCTGCAACAGGTCAATCTGGGCTGGGACGGTTCGGCGCAAATTACCCTCTTTGTGGAAGATAACGTACCCGGCAATAAAGCCAAAGACTGGGCACAGCAACTCGAAAAACGGGCCAATATCGAGCAGGTGACGTTTATCGATCAGGAGACCGCGCTGGTGGAATTCAGCGCGGTGCTGAATATTGAAGATACCCTGAGTTATCTCGACAGCAACCCGCTACCGCACAGCATTATTGTCACGCCCCATCGTTCCCTGCGCACTTTGGAAGATTTACAAGCGCTCGAGCAGCAACTGGCGGGAAGTGATCTGATCGCCAACAGCATGCTCGATGTGGTGTGGTTGCAGCGCCTGCAGGCCCTAACCAGCTTTTTAGAACGCAGTGTGTGGCTAATTGCGGGCATGCTGGCATTGGCCGTGATACTGATTTTGGGTAATACCATTCGCCTCGCTATCGAAAATAGGCGTGATGAGATTATCGTGCTCAAACTGGTGGGCGGCACCAATGCCTTTGTATGCCGGCCGTTTCTCTATCTGGGGTGTTTTTTTGGCGTGGGTGGCAGTCTGATTGCCATTTTTCTGGCCCATATTGTCATTGCCCTGCTCAATGGGCCCATTCGCGCACTGGCACAGTCTTATCAAAGCCAATATGAGTTGTCAGGTTTGGGATTCGAATCTACACTTTTCCTGTTAATGATCGGCGGTAGTCTTGGTTGGTTGGGAGCCTGGCTGGCAGTACGTCGGCATATGCACGACATTGAACCAACTTAAGCCCCGCCACGTATAAAATTAAACAGAACACTTGAAATTGAAACTTTCGCCCCTATTGAGGGTCTAAGTTTATGGGTGTTAGAATTCGAATCCATTTAATTTCGGAGGATGCAATATGGGTACAAGCTTGCAGCCCGTTGATATGATGGTTCCTGGTGCCAACCTTGAATCGTATATCCAGGCCGTAAATGGTATCCCTATTCTGTCAGTTGAAGAAGAACGTGAACTGGCCGAAAAGCTGTACCACGAGAATGATCTCGAGTCGGCCCGTCGTCTGGTTATGTCGCACCTGCGGTTTGTGGTCCATATCGCCAAAAGTTACTCTGGCTATGGTCTGGCGCAGGCAGATCTGATTCAGGAAGGTAATGTTGGCCTGATGAAAGCGGTCAAGCGCTTCAACCCCGAGTTTGGCGTACGTCTGGTGTCCTTTGCCGTGCACTGGATCAAAGCCGAAATTCACGAGTTTATTCTGCGCAACTGGCGCATCGTGAAAATCGCCACCACCAAGGCCCAGCGCAAGATGTTCTTTAACCTGCGCAGCGCCAAGAAAAAGCTGGCGTGGTTCACCCACGACGAAGTGGAATCAGTGGCGAAGGATCTCGGCGTTGAGCCCCGCGTGGTGCGCGAGATGGAAGGTCGCCTGAGCGCCCACGATACTGCCTTCGACGTTGGCGTAGATGATGACGACGACTCGGCGTATCAGGCACCAGCTAATTATTTGGAAGATCACAGCCACGATCCGGCCCGTCGCCTGGAAAAACTCGATTGGACTCAGGATTCCAACCATCGTCTTTACGAGGCACTCAAAACCCTCGATGAACGTAGTCTGGATATTCTGAACAAACGCTGGCTCAGTGAGGAAAAGTCCACACTGCACGATCTGGCCGACCAGTATGGCGTCTCTGCTGAACGTTTTCGTCAGCTTGAGAAAAACGCCATGAAGAAAGTGAAAGGGCTAATGGAAGCGGCCTGACATAACGAACAACAGTAAGCCGCCCTCTTGGGCGGCTTTTTTATTGCAGAAGAGAAAACTCCCGTGAACATCGCATTTATCGGTATCGGTCTGATGGGCGCCCCCATGTGCCGTCGACTACTCGCAGCAGGTCATCAACTGCACTTGTGGAATCGCACTCGCAGCAAACTTGAGCCCTTCGCACAAGAGGCCACGCTTGCCAAAACGCCTGAAGCTGCGATTGCCGTCGCCGACGTGGTGATCACCATGCTCGAAAACGGCCCCATCATCGATGAACTGCTGTTTGCCAGCGAGGCCTACCAGGCCGCCAAGACGGAAACGCTGTGGATCGATATGAGCTCCATCACCCCCGAACTGGCCAAAACTCATCAAGCGCTTCTGGCCGAGCAGGGCGTAGCCTATCTGGATGCTCCGGTCTCCGGCGGCACCGTGGGGGCCGAGCAGGGTAGTCTGTCGATCATGGCTGGCGGAGAGCAAAAAGCCTTCGAGCAGGCACAAACCGTGTTCAGTGCCATGGGACAGGCCAATCATATCGGCCCTCCCGGCTGCGGCCAGTTGGCAAAACTCGCGAATCAGGCCATTGTAGGCATCACCATCGGAGCCGTCAGCGAGGCCTTGTTGCTGGCTCGCGAAGGCGGAGCAAACCTTGAGGCGGTAAAAAAATCCCTAATGGGTGGTTTCGCCTCCAGCCGCATACTGGAACTGCACGGCCAACGCATGATTGAGGGGAACTTTGAACCCGGTGCCCGCGCCCGAGTGCAGCTCAAAGATCTGCGCATGATTCTGGATCAGGCGCGCAGCGAAGAGTTAACCCTACCGCTGGCCCAGCGCACTTATGAGAGCTACCTCTCGCTCGTCTCGCGTGGATTGGAAGATGTGGATCACAGCGGTCTGTTTCTGGAGCTCGAAGCCCTAAACCAAGTGGACAAGGACTAGGCCATGCCCCGCTTCGCCGCCAATCTCACCATGCTGTTTACCGAGCAGCCCTTTATGGAGCGCTTCGCCGCTGCCAAACAAGCGGGCTTCGACTATGTGGAGTATCTTTTTCCCTATGCCTACCCGGTAGAACAACTGCAGGAGGCCCTGCACGTAAACCAGCTACAGCAGGTATTATTCAATCTTCCACCGGGCAACTGGGAAGAAGGCGAACGCGGCATCGCGAGTTTGCCTGATCGACAAGACGAGTTTGCTCAAGGGCTTGAGCAGGCAGTGCACTATGCCAAAGCGCTCAAGGTAAAACAGTTAAATTGTCTGGCAGGTTTGCGGGATACGCGCTTCAGCGAAGCCGAACAATGGCAAACACTGGTGAAGAATGTGCGACTTGCCGCTTCTGCGCTTGCCACACAGGGCATACGCTTGTTGGTGGAACCTATCAATAGCCGGGTGGATATGCCCGGCTTTATGCTCGATACCATCGACAAAACCGAACAACTGCTGGCAGAGGTGAAACACCCCAACTTGGCCATTCAGTTTGATCTGTACCACATGCAAATCATGCATGGCGACCTTACGCGCCTGCTAACCAGCCATTTCGAGCAGATCCAGCACATCCAGTTTGCCGATAATCCGGGCAGACATGAACCTGGAAGCGGTGAGCTGAACTTCGATTTTCTGTTTCAAACCATCGACCAGCTAGGCTACGAGGGTTATGTCAGCGCGGAGTATCGCCCGAGCGACCTGACCCGGAATTCCCTTGGCTGGCTGCCCTCAAAGGCCTAGCCCTTACAAAGTTTTAACTGGTCCACTTTTCAAGCACTGTGTTACAACCCTGAAGTTTGCAGATTAACGATCAATTCACGAACAGGACACTAGCAGTATGGCGTGGTGGGGCAAGGTGCTCGGCGGTACCTTTGGCTTTGCACTGGGTGGGCCTTTAGGCGCACTACTGGGCGCAGCAATCGGGCACAGCTTCGACAAGGGTCTTGCCGGACTCGAAGGGCTGGACCCCAGTACTCTGGGCAAGGATACCGAACGCATTCAGGCCGCCTTTTTCACCGCAACCTTTTCGGTGATGGGCAATATTGCCAAGGCCGATGGGCAGGTGTCTAAAAATGAAATACAGGTCGCCCAACGCACCATGGGGCAAATGCAGCTGAGCCTGGAGCAACAGCAGGCGGCCCAGGAATTATTCAGACAAGGCAAAAGCAGCGACTTTGATCGTGCGGCCGTGATGCAGCAGTTTCGTCGCGAATGTGGCCGTCGCCGCAATCTGTTTGTGATTTTTCTTGAGATTCAGATTGCAACCGCCTTGGCCGATGGTGAACTGCATCAGCAGGAAATGACCCTGCTACGCGAGATTTCGGATTATCTGGGTATCCGCCGGGGCGAGTTTGAAGCCCTGCTGGCTCGCGCCAGTGCCCAACATGGCTTCGCCGACGATCACTCGGCCAGCCAGGGCATGTCGTCCAGCGAACGTTTACATCAGGCCTATCGGGTTCTGGGGGTGAGTGAGCACGATAGCGATGCGGCCATCAAAAAGGCCTACCGCAAACTGTTGAGCCAACACCATCCCGACAAACTGGTATCCAAGGGCCTGCCTGAAGAAATGATGAAAGTGGCAACCGAGAAGACCCGCGAAATCAAGCAGGCATACGACTACATCAAGCAACAAAGAAAGCAACACTGAGGTGACTATGCGCGTACTGGTAATAGAAGACGATAAAGAAGTGGCCGCGTATCTGGTCAACGGGCTGAAAGAAAACGATAACGTAGTGGACCATTCTGCCGACGGCAAAGAAGGCCTGCTGCTGGCCGCCAGCGAAGAATATGATGTGATGATCATCGACCGCATGCTGCCCGGCATGGACGGTTTGTCGATCATCAAAACCATTCGTGCCACGGGTAATCAGACGCCAGTGCTGATTCTCAGCGCCCTGGGCGACGTGGATGACCGCGTTGAGGGCCTGCGTGGCGGTGGTGACGACTACCTCACCAAACCTTTCTCCTACACCGAATTACTGGCACGACTTGAAGCCCTGGTGCGCCGTGGAGCCAGCTCAGGCTCCGAACCGGTCACCCATTTAAAAGTGGCCGATCTCGAAATGGATTTGCTGGCCCGCACCGTCAAACGTTCCGGTGAAAAAATTGACCTGCAACCCCGCGAGTTTCGTCTGCTGGAATATCTGATGAAACATGCCGGGCAAGTCGTCACTCGCACCATGCTGCTCGAGCAGGTATGGGATTATCATTTCGACCCGCAGACCAACGTGATTGATGTGCATATCAGTCGCCTGCGCTCAAAAATCGACAAGGATTTCCCCAAGCAACTACTGCAAACTGTGAGAGGCGCCGGGTACATCCTCAGTGAAGATCCTTAGCCTGTTAAGAACGTCCACCTTTCAACTGGCGATCATGTACATGGTACTGTTCGCCACCTCGGTTTTTATCCTCATGGGTTTCATCTACTGGGCAACGGCTGGCTACATGGCCAGCCAGACCGATGAAACCATCGAAGCGGAGATTATCGGCCTGGCTGAGCAATACCAGCGTCAGGGGCTCAATGGTCTGATCAGCGTCATTCGCGAGCGAGTCGCCCGCGACCCCAATGGTAAAGCCGTTTATCTGTTCACGGCTCGCGACTTTATCAAGCTGGCGGGCAATATCAGCAAGTGGCCCGAAGACGGCGAAGTACAGGAGGGCTGGCTTAACTTTACCCTCGACGAAAGTCTGGGCTGGCCAACCGAAGAAGCGCGGCCAGCACGCGCCAGGGTGTTTATCGTTCCGGGCGGGCTGCGCTTGCTGGTCGGCCGTGACGTCAACGAATTTATGGCCGTCAAGCAGTTGGTGGAACGAGCCATTAACTGGGGCATGGGCATCACCTTTGCCTTAGCCATGTTCGGCGGCATCATGATGAGCCGCAGCACCGCAAAGCGAGTTGAACTGATCAACCAGACCAGCCGCAAAATCATGACCGGTAATCTCTCCCTGCGCATACCAGATCGCGGCACCAATGATGATTTTGATCAGCTGGCCCGCAACCTGAACGAAATGCTCGATCGCATCGTACAGCTCATGGAAGGTATTCGGCATGTATCTGACAATATTGCCCACGACCTGCGTACACCGCTGACCCGCTTGCGCAATCAGCTTGAGAATACTCTGGTCTCGGTTGAAAGTGATAAAGACCGTGAGCGCGTCGCCAATGCTGTCGCCGAAGCCGATCAACTGCTCGCTACCTTCAATGCGCTGTTGCGTATTGCTCGCCTCGAAATGGGCGGCCGTGCAGCCAACTTCACTCGCTTTGACCTATCGGCCCTGGCCCACGATGCAGGCGAGCTCTATGAGGCGCTGGCAGAAGACAAGAATCAATCGCTCAATATGCTGGTTGAACCCGAAGTCACATTGGTAGGGGATCGCGACCTGATCTTCCAGACTCTGTGTAATCTCATTGATAACGCGATTAAGTACACCCCCGAAGGCGGCAATATTGACGTGTCATTAAGCGGGGACAAGGAACAGGTATATCTGGCGGTTTGCGATTCCGGAATCGGTATACCGGCCGAGGAGAAAGACAAGGTATTTCAGCGCTTTTATCGCGTCGCCAAAAGCCGTTCACTTACCGGAAATGGGCTTGGTTTGAGTCTGGTTCAGGCAGTGATGGAGCTGCATCAGGGCAGTATTGAATTGAGGGACAATGCACCGGGCCTGCGTGTTGAGCTAACATTGCCCCGTCACGCAGACCCCGTAGAAAGCTAAAACTAGCGCTGACGTACACGCTCCAGGGTGTACTTGGCAGGAAAGAGCGCCAGATTCACGCCGCTGCTTACCAGCTTTTCGGCGCTATCTTTAATGGACTCCAAACGGGCCACATTAGCTTCAACGCGAGCCGTCACGCTGTCCATTTCGCCTTCGAGGCGTTTTTGGCCAAACATCAACGCCGCAATCAAGGTATGGCGGTTGATCTGGTTATCAACGCCCAGTTCATCCAAACGGAAGCCCAGCATGTCGATCTGGTTGAGCGCACTGTTCAGGACTCCCTGCAGGTTTTTCTCGATTTTCATTGATGTCTCCTAGTCATATCCGAGCGTGGCAACATTACGCGGAATGACTAGGCGAATCAACCTAAACAGTTGCGCTTGTAGAGGCCCTTCAAAAGCGGAAAGCATTCCGATAAAAACAGACGTAGAGCGAGGCCCCGGTTCAGGCTAATATTGGCGCACTTATCGATGCGAACCCACAAGTTTTGGCAATTATGGATACCAACGTAATCACCCCAGAGGGCTATCAGGAACTCAAAGACGAACTGGAATTCCTGTGGCGAACCGAGCGCCCGGAAGTCACCAAAAAAGTCCAGTGGGCAGCCAGCTTGGGCGATCGCTCTGAAAATGCGGATTATCAATACAATAAAAAAAGGCTGCGTGAAATTGACCGCCGCGTGCGCTTCTTACGAAAGCGCATCGAAGCTCTGCGCGTGGTCGAGTACAACACCGCACAGGAAGGCAAGGTGTATTTTGGTGCCTGGGTGACGCTCATCGATGAAGACGACAATAGCTTGCACTTTCGCGTGGTCGGCCCCGACGAGATTTACAATAAAAAGCACTATGTATCGGTGAATGCTCCGGTAGTGCGGGCCTGCCTGGGCAAAAGTATTGGCGATGAGGTATACGTCAAAACCGATCAAACCGCCAAGGAATGGGAAATAGAGAACATCACTTATCAGCCGCACACTTAGATAGGCCTTTCTGGCCCCGGCGTCCGTGATTCTGAGAAAGCAGTCTAGGCATTACACAGTGAATTCGGCTAACATTTACCCATTCTGAATTCATTGGAAGCACGGCCATGCGTCCACTATCACTACTAGTTTGCTGCCTATTGGCTAGCACGCTTCTGTTTGCCGAGGACGATGACTTTGACCTCGAGTTTGAGTTTGGTCTGCAGAAAAAGTCCACCATTGGTAATTTCCCCTTGCAGGAGCTTGAGCCCGAAGTACTTTCGGACGCTGCGATTGAAGGTGCCCTGCAGGCCACCAGTTCGGGCAGTGGCTCGGGTAAACCTGCCTTTATGGAACAGCAGGAACAAAGCGAAAAGCAAAGCAAAAGCGAACTCAAAATCGAAAGCGACCCCACCGCCGGCAATGAAGCATTCCGCTTTGGCCAGCCCACTCCAACCTTTATCCCCTATCAGCAACCGATATACGAAATGGATACCGGGCGCATTAATCAGCACAATAATACTGCCTTCGAACGTCCCTAATTCGCACACCGCTTTACAATTAAAATAAACTTTTCCAGTTCACTGCCCGGCTGCCTGCCGATCAGAGACTATACTAAGGCTCAAATCCCAAGCCATGGACAATCACTATGAGGACGAACCAGCCTTTCTCTGCATTGATTGGACTCATTCTGTTTATTGCATTGATTGGCAAAGCCAACGCCGAGACATACACGGCCATAGGCGCGGAACAGGCCGCCAGTAGCGATGGTGTCATACCTGCTTTTGACAATACGCCACTGACGCCACCTGCGGAATGGAGTCCAGGCGAGCATTATGTCGACCCCTTCCAAGACGATAAGCCAGTGGCTGAGGTGTCGGCCCAAAACCTGAGTGAACACAAACCATACCTGAGCGCTGGTCAGCAAACTCTACTGCAACAGCGACCTGAACGGCAGCTGCGCATTTTTCCAACGCGACGTACAGCCATTTATCCTCCCTCCATCATTGAGGCCACACAGCAGAATCGCAATCAGGTGTCCATGGTCGATGGAGGCAGTGGTCTTAGCGGTTACGTACAGGGTTTTCCATTTCCGTCGCTGAATACCGAAATGCCACAGGACGCAGCTCTCCAGGCTTTATGGAATCACCTGACGCGCTACAGAGGGCTGAGTTTTGAACGAACCATCATGCACACAACCGTGCTGGAAAACGGGGACTTCGTACCGGTTCGCTTAAACCAGCGCTATCAGAGAGCACTACTCAGCAAAGACGATGTGAGTGAAAACCTGCTGTTCTATCACTTGGATCGTATCCTCGCGCCACCCAAGCTGGCCGGCACAACCTTACTGGTTCACGAACCTCTGGATCACCAAAAAACAGAGCGCTTATCCTGGATCTACAGTCGTTCCGAACGCCGGGTGCGACGCTTACCCGGCGCCACGCACGAATCTCCCGTTCCTGGCACCTACAACATCAAAACCGCTGATGCTCATGACCTGTTCAATGGCGCGCCCGACCGTTACAACTGGCACTACGTTGGCAAGCAGGAACTTTACGTTCCCTACAACGCCTATACCCTGGCCAGTGCAGAAAAAACCTATGAAGATCTTCTCTTGGCAGGTACCGTGAATCCCGGTGCGATGCGTTGGGAGAAACACCGTGTGCATAAAATTATCGCCACTCTCAAACCCGATGCCTCGCACATGTTTGCCAAACGCGTGTTTTATCTCGACGAAGATAGCTGGACCATTCTGCTCACCGACAGCTTTAACCAGCAGGGAGAGCTACTGAGCACCGCAGAGGGGCATTTAATCAATTTCTATGACCAGTCCCTGCCTTTCTATGTGATGGAAGCCATATACGACCTGCAAAGCCAGCGCTACGTTATATTTGGCCTGAACAACGAAGAAGCGCGTGGCTACGACTTCAGCAAATCATTTTCACGGGGTAACTTTACGCCCAGCGCCTTGCGACGTGGCGCCAAGGGCTAGAAAGCTAACCCAGATAAGGAAACCGGCTTATGTATGCGTTACCATGTCTATCTATATTGCAAACATGGCTCATTGCCGTAGTCGGTCGACTAAAATATTCTTTGTAAACGTTTGATCATGTTGATTCACAAATTTAAGCCTAGATCAAAGCTATTCCTAGTGTGGCTGAGCGTTGTCCTAGGTATCTTGTGCGGCGCATCACTCACTCTGGCCTCTTCGCTGACCGTCATAGGCGCGGAAAAGGCTGGCAACTCAGCGCAAACCATACCTCCTTACTCCAGTGAACCCGTCCCCATACCGGATGGTTGGAACGAAGGTGAACACTATTTAAACCCATTTCCGGAAGACGCTCCGTTATACACCATTGATGCCGGATCCATGGCCCGTCATAAGGCATACCTGACACCGGGACAAATGGCCCTACTCAAACAACACACTCAACGAAAACTACCGATCTATATTTCCCGGCGTTCAGCGCGCTTTCCTGATTCGATCCTCAACGCAACAGCGGCCAATACGAATAAGGTAACGCTCAGTGAAAAGGGTACTGGTCTCATCAATTATGTTGAGGGCTTTCCTTTTCCACGACTCAGTAATGATGCACAGGAGGCGGCACTTCAAGGGATGTGGAACCACCTCACCCGTTATCGAGGACACCATGTAGAACGTACCGTGATACAAGCTACCGTGTTCGAGAATGGTGATTTCCAGCCCATAAAAATTCATCAGCGTTTTCAACGCGCTTTACGCACGCAGGAGGATATCGCCGATAACATCTTGTTCTACTATATAGATCGTGTCGTTGCTCCGTCTCGTTTAGCCGGAACAACACTTCTCGTCCATGAGACTCTGGACCAAACTCGAGAAAAACGACTCGCATGGCTGTATAGCCATGCGGAGCGACGCGTGCGCCGCTTACCCGGAGCAGAATACGATACGCCGATCCCCACTACTTCGGGCATTAAAATTGCCGATGCACACGATATGTATAACGGTGCACCAGACAAATATCATTGGACCTACCACGGTAAGCAGGAACTTTATATCCCTTACAACGCGTATGCCCTGAGCGATCCGCAACAAAGTTACGAGAATATTTTGCGCGCAGGCAGCATTAACTCCAGTTTGATGCGTTGGGAAATACACCGCGTGCACAAGATTGAGGCCAATCTTAAAGAAGGAGAGCGGCATATTTACGGGCGGCGCGTGTTCTATCTTGATGAAGATAGCTGGTCAATTGTGCTTAGCGAGAGTTATGATCAGCGAGGCGAATTATGGCGCGTCGCAGAAGGGCATCTCATCAATTATTACGACCGCCCCTTGCCGTTTTATGCCGTTGAGGTTATTTATGACCTTGTGACTGCCCGTTATGTCGTATTTGGTTTGAGCAACGAAGAGCATAGATCCTACTCCTTTGATAAGGAGTTCTCTCGCGCCAACTTTACCCCAAGCGCGCTGCGTCGCGGAGCAAGGGGATAGGAAACGATGTAAATCACCTCAAGCAAACTAAAAAACCATCCTTTTAATCACACAGATAGCAAATGCAATGTATAGAAAAACCTGTTCGGTGAGCCTGATCTTTTTGGTCCTCGTTAGCAACTCAGCTGTCGCTGGTTTACTTAGTGTCTTCAAATACGAAGATGGGCGCACCAATTGGCAGTATATTGCCAATGGTGGCGGTGGTTTTCTGATTCTTCTACTCACTATCACAGCGATAGTTTTACTCATCAGCCGCCGCAAATTGCGCGAGTCCAATTATGCATTGAAACAGATTCGTGATCAGCTGGAGCAACGCGTAGCCGAGCGCACGGCTACGCTCAACGACTCCAACCGTCTCTTGCAGGAAACCAACACACTGCTCGAAACCGAAATCGAAAAGCATAAAAAGACCAGCGAGCAACTGCGTTCGTCAGAGTCCTATATCAAAAACATTCTGGAATCCATGCCTCTCACCTTGATCGGGCTCACCAAAGACGGAACGATCACTCAGTGGAATAAAGAAGCGAAGATCACTACCGGCATCAGCCCCGAAGACGCCTTGGGTAATAATTTGTGGAACACCTACCACACCATCTATGTGACTGCAGAACGCATACACGAGGCCATCAAGAATAAAGAAACCATCACCTATCGACATAACGATAGAGGTTACGGGCACTATGAGGTCATTATTTATCCCCTCACGGGCCCCAGCGATACCGAAGTGATTATATTGATCGACGATGTCACCAAGCAGGTGAAGTCTGAAAACAAACTGATTCAGCGAGACAAGATGTCTTCGATGGGCGAACTGGCCGCCGCCATGGCGCACGACATCAATATTCCCCTGAATACCATCGTTAAAGACATCTCCCACATTCAAACCCACCTCGACAATGCCATTCAAACTGGAGAGTCACTCAGTCAGGAAACCAGAGAAGAACTGAATTGCCTCTTGCTGGACAGTATCGAGCAAGGCCAACTGGCCGCCGGGGTAATCGAAAACCTGATCGCCTTCTCTGGCATGCAGAATTCCGAACGCCAGTCGACGGATATCACCGAGTTGATGGAACACACGCTCGATTTGGCAGCTGAAATGCTTTCATCACCCAAGGGGCTGACATTTAAGGAAATCGCTATAGTCCGAGACTTCGAGAGCAACCTGCCTCCCGTGCCATGTCTGGGAGCTGAATTACAGCAGGTATTCCTGAGTATTCTCCGCCATGCCTTCCATGCCATGACCAATAACGGGCGCGAAGATCTCGTGCCAACATTGAAGATCCAGATTATGGAGTGTTACGACTATCTCTGGGTAAGAATTCAGCATAACGGAACCGGTCTCACCCTCGATGAGCAGCAGTTTATTTTTGAGCCCTACTTCGGCACCGATGCCAACAATGAAGACTTCGATGCGGGCAAGCGCCTGTCGTTCCCCTACTTCATCATAACGGAACACCATGAAGGCCATATGGCGGTGACCTCCGATGTGGAAGTGGGCACCACTTTTCATATGCAATTGCCAATGAAGTAGTTTTATGTAGTTAAGCTTTAACGTAGTTACCCCCCCCAATCGGGGACTTAAATCAGACAGAAGCGGACGCTACTCTCTGGTCAATGTTATGGCAGGAGATGGGCAAAGGGAACTTGAAGAAGAGGCGAAACGGCAAACGGGATATGCTCTCTTTGAAGTACGGCCCAGTCGGAAGTCTGAGGTCCGACGATCAAAGCCAAACACCAATCGCCTTCTTAGAGAATTTACGGCCGCATTTTACTTACAAAGAAAACGGTGTATCGACACAATTCATGGACTCTTCTAGGTTTAACCGCTAAGAAGAAAAGTAGTTGGTGGCACCATTTCCTAGAAAGTTGCAGACACTGCAAGCACATTGGTGCGCGAATTTGGGGGCTAATGTTTTGTAGGTTGGCATTTATGCCAAGAAGGCGGTATCGCATTGGTATAATGTTACACTTGTGCAGCCGATATTCGGACCTCAATCATCGGCCTAAAGGACCGCCTATATGTCTTCTCTGGTATAAAAGCGGATTTGGAGAGGCTCCCAAATTGGACAGTTTCTGGCTCTCCGAAAAATTAAAACTCTAATGTCCACTATCCTCCATCTCCCGACAAATCATTCAGTCAATCCAAAAGGCTGCTTCCCTCTTCTTAAAGGATAAAACGACCTACGCTAACTTCAACTTTAACCTTCTTGCCGACCAATCAGCTGTTAGCCATTTACCAAAAAAGAGCTGGATGCGGCGACAAGCCACTAGCTATAGCTTTCGACATTCTTTATATGAGAATAGATGCATGTCATCTCGATGCTCAGCTACTACTTTTTCAAGCTCATTTATACCAGCGTAATGACAAATGCAGATCCCTTTGCGGGTGTCGGGGCAAGGTCAAAAGTCTGGTGAACAACCCAAGACTTGGTAGGAAATTCATGGCAAGCGTTCTGTGCTAACCCAAGCACCACAGCGCACCGGAGCACGCCGAACAGATTCAGCAAGTGCTTGAAGCGACCATGCAGAACGTCCCTCTATCGAAAACAAATGACATATCTTCGTTCGTTTAGGGGCTATACTCAAACTAGTAACCACTCTTTGACGACCGCCAGAGATACGCCATGTTAACCATTAGCACTGCGCGCTATGTATTGATCATCATCACCTGCCTCATGTTGTCAAATGTGCAAGCGATAGAAATTCGCATTAGTGACACGCGCGCCAACAACTTTTATCTCGATGCGCTCGAGTGGGTTTTGCAAAAATCGGGTAGAAACTACCTACTTCATTACACTGACCACCCAGTTTCTTCGCAAAAACGCAAACTACTCATGTTAAAAAATGGTGAGATTGACCTCATATATGCAGGCACCAGTACTGATCTCGAGAACACACTACGCGCCGTGCGCTTTCCTGTCATGCGAGGTCTAATCGGTCGTCGACTACTACTGATTCATAAACATCATCAATCACTCTATAACTCGGTCAATAGCCTTGCTGATCTCTCAAAACTGCATGGCTTACAGGGCATCGGTTGGAGCGATACTCAAGTATTGCGCGCAGCCGGTCTGCCACAAACCGAAAAACTCTATGATGATATTTTTTTTAGCCTCAATGCAGGAAGCCGAAATTACTTTCCCCGAGGTATGACGGAAATATTTGGCGAGCTGGCGTCAAACTTACCGCGGCTTCCAAATATCTCCATAGAAGAGAGACTCGTTGTTAGTTACCCCGCTGCCGTATTGTTTTTTGTTCACCCCGACAATACTTCGCTGGCGGGCTTACTGCATGATGGTTTTATCAAGGCCTACGAAGATGGCAGCTACCTTGAGTTTTTCTACCAGCACCCGCTCATTAAAAACGCCTTTGAAAACGCCCGCCTCGACGAACGCATCACTATCACCTTGAGCAATCCTTTCTTGAGCGAGGCAACGCGAGCGATTCCCGCAAAATACTGGCATGGAAACTCCATCACATCGTCTCCCCCGGCAGGGATCTCTACCAAGTAAGGGCATAAACATAGCTAGCGAAAGACTTCTCTTTAGAAGTCGACTACCGTAATCCTGACTCTTGCGGTACCGCTATCACCTTTCACGCTACTTTCTCTTTGCCAAGTCGCATTTCTATGTTCAAAGTGAACCGTGAAGTTAAGGGAATAGACGTGAGCGGTCATAACTGGAGATACCTACTTTCGCTAACTTGAGCTTTGTCCAAAGCTCGACAATATATGGGCACAATCCAAACACCTGCTTTGCTCTTTTTGCTGGCGTTTATTTGGGACGACTGCGAGAACACATAGTTAAGAACACGACTATGTTGATAATGACTTTACTGTTCGCTCGCTGCGTCATAAATGACAGTCGAGAAATTACTCCACCGTCACCGACTTGGCCAAATTACGCGGCTGATCTACATCCGTTCCCTTGATCAGGGCCACGTGGTAGCTTAACAATTGCAATGGTACCGAATAAAGTATGGGGGCAATCACGCGTTCGCAATTGGGCACCTGCAGCACCTTCATGGTGTCGTCGCTGCGGAAATTGGATTGTTTGTCGGCAAACACATACATCAAGCCGCCACGAGCGCGCACTTCTTCAACGTTGGAATGCAGCTTTTCGAGCAGTTCGTTATTGGGCGCTACAACAATCACTGGCATCTCAGCATCAATCAGCGCCAGCGGGCCGTGTTTGAGTTCACCAGCCGCATAGGCCTCGGCATGGATATAGGAGATTTCCTTGAGCTTGAGCGCTCCTTCCATGGCGATGGGGTACTGATCACCGCGCCCCAAAAAGAGGCTGTGGTGCTTGTCTGCAAAGTCCACGGCCAATGCTTTGATGGCAGAATCCATATCCAGAGCCTGTTCCAGTTTGGATGGCAAGCTTTGCAATGCTGAAACGATATCGCGCTCCTGTTCTTCACTCAGCGCTTTATGGCGGCCAATCGCAGCCACTAAGAGCAAGAGACCTGCGAGTTGCACTGTAAAGGCTTTGGTCGACGCGACGCCGATCTCGGCGCCCGCCTTCATCATGTAAGCCAAGTCGGACTCACGTACCAGCGAAGAACCGGGTACATTACAGATGGTTAGGCTGGCTTTGTAGCCCTGCTCTTTCGCCAAACGTAAAGCGGCCAGGGTATCTGCCGTTTCGCCTGATTGCGAGATGGTCACCAGCAAGGCATTGTTAAAGACGTGGGATTTGCGGTAACGAAATTCCGAAGCGATTTCGACATTACATGACACACCGGCCAGTTCTTCAAACCAGTAGCGCGCAACCATACCGGCATGGTAGGAAGTACCACAGGCGATAATCTGCACGTGGTCAACGCCCTGCAACAGCGCATCGGCTTGCTCACCAAAGGCATCGGCTAGTACACGGCCTTGGTCAATGCGGCCCTCCAGCGTGTTTTTGATTGCGAGAGGCTGCTCGTAAATTTCTTTCAGCATGTAGTGCTTGTAGGGGCCTTTGTCGCCGGCATCGTGCGCGACATCAGACTCATTTATGGCGCG
>JBFHVM010000017.1:0-21146 GCA_041589495.1 Oleiphilaceae bacterium
AGTTAAGCGCTTATAAAACTAAAAAGCCCCGCATCAACGAGGCTTTAGACAGGGTAATTTTTCCTGAGACTAGAAAAATGGGGGGGGGAAGTGTATTGACAATACACGACGACTCATTTGACGAAGTATCAGGGAAAATTGGTAGGACTAGGCAGATTCGAACTGCCGACCTCTACCATGTCAAGGTAGCGCTCTAACCAACTGAGCTATAGTCCTGAAGAGGCGCGTAATTTATCAGCTCGTTCAAAGGCTTGCAAGCATTTTTAAGCACTTAAACCTTATAAAAATCCCGGTACCAATCGACGAATTTAGCGACCCCCTCTTCGATAGTGGTCGTTGGCTTATAATCACAATCTTCAATCAGAGCTTCGACATCTGCATAGGTGGCCAACACGTCACCAGGCTGCATGGGTAAGAGGTTCTTTTCGGCCTTTTTACCCACACACTCTTCGATGATTTCGATATAGCGCAGCAATTCGCAGGGATTATTACTGCCAATATTGTATAAACGATACGGTGCTTTACTGGTTGCTGAGTCCGGATTCTTGCCTGACCAATCCGGATTTGGCGCTGCCACTTTATCAAGCGTCCTGATTACCCCTTCGACGATATCATCTATATAGGTGAAATCTCGCTGGTGCTTACCGTAATTAAATACATCGATAGGCTTACCTTCGATAATATTCTTGGTAAACATGAACAAGGCCATATCCGGCCGGCCCCAGGGCCCATAAACGGTGAAAAAGCGCAAACCGGTGGTTGGCAAATTAAACAAGTGGCTATAGGTGTGAGCCATTAGCTCGTTTGCTTTTTTCGACGCGGCGTACAAGGAAACCGGGTGATCAACATTGTCGTGCACCGAAAACGGCATGGACTCATTGGCCCCATAAACCGAACTGCTGGATGCATATACCAGGTGCTCGACTTTATGGTGTCGACAGCCTTCAAGAATATTGGTGAAGCCAACAATATTTGCATCGATATATGCATGTGGATTTTCCAGGGAATAACGCACGCCAGCCTGTGCCGCGAGATTAACCACGCGCTGAGGCTGGTACTTCCGAAAAACCTCTTCAAGGCCCTCCCTGTCTTCAATCGACAGGCGCACTTCGGTAAAAGACTGATGCTCTTTGAGGCGAGCTAAACGCGCCTCTTTCAAACTGGGGTCATAGTAATCATTGACGTTATCAACACCAATGACTTCATCACCACGAGCCAGCAATCGCAAGGCCAGCGTTGATCCTATAAAACCGGCTGTGCCTGTTACCAAAATACGCACGTTAACTTCCTCTTATTCGGCGATTAAAAGTCGAGACCAAGGCTCAGGTATGCACCAGAAATGTCGGCATCGACATTAATATCTTCAACATCTTCAACTTCGAGGCTCAACTGGCGATAACCAAGCTCTGCGAAAGCCAGACCAAAACCCTGACGCAATCTGATTTTACCGTCCATCAAGCTATTGTCCGAATAGTTGATGACGCTTAATTCGGCCCCGGCGGACAGCCCTGTAAATGGCAGCTCTACGTCTGCTGCGGCGTAGAGCATGGGAATCAGTTCATCAATTTCAGTACTGCTGGTGCTGCCGTCTGCCTGGTTTTCGATTACAAGACTACCATCGAACACCTTGACGTTAAGACCGACATCCACCATCACGTAATTATCGAGAATCTCGTAGTAAAGAATCAGATCGCTGTGGGTTAGGTCTAGATCGGTTTTGACATCACCGGTAAAGGCAACACCATCGAAGGTGGCGGTAAATGTGCCATTCGCCGTGTCATCAATTTGTACATGCTCAATGCGTACATTCGGCAATACTGGCACCGGATGCTCAACCGACACGGCCAGCTCTAAAATTCCGCTATCGTCAAAGTTGAGATCATCTTCCATATCCAGCTCCGTAGAACCCGACACGAATGTTCCCGAGTAATTACCCTGCCAGTAACTGGCCTCAACCGTTGCGCCGACAACATCAGAATAGGCGGGCGCTGCCATAGACAGTGCGCCAGCAGCCAAAAGTACTTTGTATTTATTCATAATCAGCTCTCTTTATTCCGGGTGCCAAATCTATCAATCGAAATTAATGCCCAATCGGCGCCCTACTTCTTCATATGTTTCAATGACGTCGCCAAGCCCCTGTCGAAAACGATCTTTATCCATTTTCTTCTTGGTCTCTTTGTCCCAGATACGGCAACCGTCGGGACTAAACTCATCGCCCAACACAATACCGCCTTTGTACAAGCCAAACTCCAGCTTGTAATCAACCAGCAACATGCCAGCATCTAAGAAAAGTGCCGAGAGAACGTCATTCACTTTGAACGTAAGGGTCTTCATTTCTGCCAACTGCTCGGCAGAAGCCCACCCAAATGTGACGCAATGCGATTCATTAATCATCGGATCATGCAAGGCGTCATTTTTTAAGAATAGCTCAAAGGTGGGAGGTGTCAGGCTAATTCCTTCTTCAACCCCCAAACGGCGCACCAAACTGCCCGCTGCAAAGTTTCTCACCACACACTCTACGGGTAACATTTCCAGTTTTTTGACCAGTGATTCCTGATCAGACAATAACTCTTCATAGTGTGTAGGTATGCCCGCTGCCTCAAGCTTTTCCATCACAAAGGCATTGAACTTATTATTCACCATACCCTTGCGGCTCAACTGGGCCACTTTCTCTCCATCAAATGCGGAGGTGTCGTCGCGAAACACCATAACCATGCGATCTGGGTCTTCGGTCGTATAGACCGATTTCGCTTTTCCGGAATACAGTTCATTTAGCTTTTGCATGGTAGATAGTTCTCACATAAATGATTAAAAACAT
The DNA here is from genome assembly GCA_041589495.1 of Oleiphilaceae bacterium. Taxonomy (GTDB): domain Bacteria; phylum Pseudomonadota; class Gammaproteobacteria; order Pseudomonadales; family Oleiphilaceae; genus PZPK01. The sequence goes on from JBFHVM010000017.1 coordinate 2,819, forward strand.
AACGAATGGCGCCCAAGAATTTGCTTTCTCGAGCGCCATTGCGCGAAATCAGGAAACGTGCTCAAACACGAGATTGAGTAACGACTGGGCCTGCTCCCGGGTCCAACCAGGCGCGATGGGTCTGGCCCGGACGACTACCGCCCCGTCATCCCGCACAAAAAACTCGAGACTTAGATTTTGCTCCTTGCGTTTTTCATCGTTGTTACGAAATGGCAACCAAGATGAAAATTCATCTTCACTCAAGTAGCTGATATAGAAGACACGTTCTGAACGATCTCTATCCGAAACAACGACACCGGCAGAGGCGAGCGCCTGCTCGATTTCACTCCAGGCCCGCTGATACGACAACTGCATTTCAATATAGGAAAGGCCTGCTTCATCCTCGAGCATGCGAACCAAAGAGCCACCCCCAATATCATTAGCAAGCAACGAGTATCGATCTGCCACTGTCTCAGAAGTCACATACTGACCAATTCGTTCCAGCAACGAAGACTCATATTCTCTATATTCACTACTTTCGCGCCATTGCCCAGCGGTAATGTTACCCTGCAGTTCAGGAACGATACGAACCTGAAGTTCCGCAGTATTGCGACGTACCCCCTGGTTTACCTTTGCCTGAATACGGGCAAACTCTGGAAAATCCGATGCAATCACTCGCAATCCAACAAGGCTTTCAATGGCGTCCTTACTTAATACGTCAGTGACAACAAAGCCAGAGGCAATATCTTCCTGCGCGGTAGTTATATTGTACTCTCGCCAGAAAAAATCGAGCAGAGGCCAAACTTTGCCAGGAGAAGTATACAAATGCAGCCAGGTTTGAGCTGCGATGGACTCGATTACGTAGGGTTCGTCACTAACAGCCGCTGTGCCGTCTGGGGGGCCTGGCAACACGAATGCCTTCGGCAATGCGCGCTGTTGCGTGATCTCTGGCACCGGGTAGCGTGCCGCCACTTTATCCTGTCTATACCAGGGAGGAACGACCAACTCTTTACCATCTTCAACCAAGAGGTATTCGTTGCTTCGATCTTTGATCACACCGCAAGCCGTTAAACTGAGCAGCAACAGTGCGCAACTGAAAATTCTACAATGCCCAAAAGTAACTAACATTTATCTGATCAATCCTGTACCGCGTAACGCATCATCAACCTCAGAATGATAACGTTCGTCCAAACGCGTGAGGGGAAGACGGATTCCGTCCTGAATCAGGCCCATTCTATTCAGCGCGTACTTAACAGGTATTGGGTTACTCTCTACAAACAGATTTCTATGCAAAGGCATGAGTTCGTCATTAAGCGCCAGCGCTTCGGCCTGCTTTCCCTGTGCAGCTAAGTCGCACAAACGATGCATCGCGGCAGGTACAACATTCGCGGTAACCGAGATATTGCCCTTGGCGCCTGCTAGTATCAGTTCGTAGGCTGTTGCATCATCTCCGGAATAGACATCAATGTTGCCGTTAAGCGCCTTGACCAACGCAGCACCGCGCGTCACATCACCTGTAGCGTCTTTGATACCTGTTATCTGGGGTAGCTCAGACAACCGCACGACGGTTTCATTTGCCATATCGACCGCGGTGCGGCCTGGGACATTGTAGAGAATCTGAGCGATTTCTACTGACTCTGCAATCTTTTTGAAATGCTGGTACAAACCTTCTTGTGTCGGCTTGTTGTAATAAGGCGTCACAAGCAAACATGCGTCTGCTCCCAGTTTTTTTGCTTCGGCGGTGAGCTCAACCGCTTCGGAGGTGGAGTTTGCTCCTGTCCCCGCAATTACCGGGATACGACCAGCGATTTTTTTGACCACGCGCTCAATGACAGCACAATGCTCGCTAGGATCTAAGGTTGCAGACTCTCCCGTGGTGCCTACTGCGACAACCGCATCGGTACCTTGCTCAACATGAAATTCAAGCAGTTTGTCGAGACTTTCCCAGTCGAGAGATCCATCGGAAAACATGGGGGTCGCTAAGGCAACAATACTGCCTGAAATCATAATACTCTCCAGTGGGAAGACGACACAGCGAGGACGTACACAAGAACGAAATTTTCAACCGCGTATGTTAATCTCGTGCGCAGCAATGCACAAGTGAAGAGCGTACACAGCACAAAGGATCCCAAGAGATTTTTAAGGGCTTGGCGCACGCACACCAAGCTTTATATACTGCCGTCTGACTAATTGAGGATACCTGCGATCATGAGCACACAAGAAACCAAACAAAAATACCTCGTTATTTCTTCGGTAGGCACCGACAAACCCGGGATCGTCAATGAACTCGCCAAGGCCTGCTCTTCCAACCAATGCAACATCATAGACAGCCGTATGACGGTCTTGGGCGGCGAATTTGCTGTCATCATGATGGTGTCTGGCAGCTGGGACAACATCGCAAAACTCGAAGCCATGCTTCCCGCCCTGTCTCAAAAGCTGGAACTGACCACTACACTCAAGCACACGACTGAACGCTCAAGTCAACCCGCCCTCGCCTATTCCGTTAATGTTGTCGCCCTGGATAACCCTGGCATCGTGCACGAAATCGCCCAATATTTTTCGAGTCAGAACATTAATATCGACGACCTCCACACAGGCACCTACAGCGCCCCGCATACTGGCACTCAAATGTTCAATCTCAGTATGACCATACGCTTGTCTGCCGATACGCATATTGCCAGTTTGCGCGAGGAATTCATGGACTTTTGTGACGACCTCAACCTCGACGCGGTGATTGAACCAATACGCTAAACGTAACGTAATCAAGTTTTTACATCTTCTCAGGAAACTACGAATGACAGAAATTGATCAAGCAGTTCCCCCATTTAAGGCAAATGCCACCTCCGAAACCACGGTTGATGCATCAACACTGAAAGGCAAAAACACCGTCATCTATTTTTACCCAAAGGACAACACGCCCGGCTGTACCACCGAGGGGCAAGACTTTCGCGATGCATTTAAAGGCTTTACTGACTGTAATACGCAAATATTCGGCGTTTCTCGGGACTCACTCAAAACCCATGAAAACTTTAAAGCCAAACACGACTTCCCTTTCGAGCTCATCAGCGATCCCGACGAATCTCTATGCAAACTCTTCGACGTGATAAAACTCAAAAAGCTTTACGGTAAGGAGTATATGGGCATAGAGCGCAGCACGTTTCTGATTGACGCCAATGGCGTACTGCGCAAAGAGTGGAGAAAGGTGAAGGTAAAGGGCCACGTAGACGAGGTGCTGTCAGCTGCGCAAGCCCTTTAGTTGAGGAAAACTCCAAGGACTTACTCTACATCCTCCCCGGCCGGGTGCGCCAAGTGTCTCGGCCAGGCATTAAACACAGCCTTTACCAGCGTCGCCAATGGGATGGCAAAAAACACGCCCCAGATCCCCCAAATACCACCAAAAAAGAGCACCGACACAATAATGATCACGGGATGCAGGTTAACCACCTCAGAAAACAACAAGGGAACCAGGACATTCCCATCAAGCATTTGAATCACGAGATACGCAAACATTACCCAGTAAAACTGCTCCTGCAAACCATACTGAAACAGCGCAATCATCGTCACCGGTATCGTCACCACGACGGCACCAATGTAAGGAATTACCACCGACAACCCTACGAGAAGTGCCAGCAAAGCGCCGTAATTAAGATCGAAAAAGATAAAGGCCATATAGGTCGTGCCACCAACAATCATAATTTCGACGACCTTTCCACGCACATAATTAGCAAACTGGAGATTCATCTCCTCCCACACCGTGGTCATCAGCGTTCTATTCGTGGGCAACATACTACCAATTGCACTAAAAATGACGACGCGATCCTTCAGAAAAAAGAACACGAGGATAGGAACCACAATCAGGTAGATGAGAAAGGTAACCAGCACCGGAACGCTCTCAAGCGAGTGGGATACGATCCACTGCAGAAAGTTCGCCACCTCTGCTGATACCTGTTGATAAAGGTTTTCCATGTCTTCAATAGTGATTATACCGGGGTATTGCTGCTGCAGCCCAACCAGATGCTGCTCCAGGTTAGCAAAAATACGGGGAATATCTGAGACAAGAGAAGAAAGCTGCTGCCAAACCAAAGGCAATAAAGCGAATAAAAACGCAAGCACCAAACCAATAAACAGGACAAAAGCCAAATACACAGCCACACGTTGCCCCAGGCCCTTCTTGACGAGATAAGCGACCAAACCCTGCAGTACAAAAGCAAGAATGACACTGGCGATCACTGGAGCCAGAATATCACCCCATATTACGACGATACCCAAACCACCGACTAACAAAAGAAATAGAACGACTGCTTCTTCGTCAGAGAAATAACGATCTATCCAGGAACGTACGACTTTTAACATGTAGAGAAAAACACCTTTGGTTGATTAAGGCTCAGTGCTTGGTAATGTAGTAGATATATTGTCCCTGCTCACTATGATCCTGCTCCAGGGTATGCTCGGTGAGCTTGATAAACGCGGCAAAATCGCGCACGGAACCAGCATCAGTGGCAACCACCTTCAGACACTCCCCTTCAGCCATTTTATTCAATTGCATTTTTGCCTTCAGCAAAGGCATAGGACAGGCTTCGCCCGAAACATCCAGTAAAACATCATACTGCGACATCGCGTCTTTCCACTCATGGTTAATTGAGATATGGTTATAAGAGTGCATCATATATGAGCACCCATTGAATAGAAACAAGTCTCCGGATTTACCTTCACGCCCTTGGATGACAGATTGTCAATAATGCGTTTTCTGCAGAAGTTTAGCCAAAACCAACAGACACGGCACCGGGAAAAATACCCGGCGCTGGCATTAAAACGCCTATGCATTCTCAGCGTAATGACGCTTGCCCTACTCGCCTCCCCCCCTCTCGTTCTCGCCTCTCAGGATCTTCCTGTGATTGGCAATCAATCCTCACAATTGGTATCCCTAGCAGAAGAACGGGAACTGGGACAGTACGTACTAAGATCATTGCGCAAACAGACCGAGCTCTATCACCAACCCATCGTTGAAGAATATTTTACCCATTTGGTTTACACGCTGGCACCTGCCTCAGGAGTAAACGATAGCGACTTCAGCCTGGTTGTGCTTAAAAGTCCAGCATTGAATGCATTTGCGGTTCCCGGAAGTGTAATGGGGATAAATGCCGGTTTATTCCTCCATGCAAGCACCGAGCAAGAATTCGCTGCAGTCATTGCGCACGAACTAGCTCACCTTAGTCAGCGACATTACGCACGACGCCTCGAATCACGCGCTAACGCTCAACCACTCCAATTTGCAGGAATTCTCGCCAGCATTCTTCTTGGCGTCACCGTGGGTTCCGATGCAGGCTTAGCCGCCTATGCAGGCACTCAGGCACTCGGTGTAGAAAAAATGCTAAGTTTTTCACGAGAAAACGAACAGGAAGCGGATCGTCTTGGTGTTAAAATTCTTGATGAATCGAACTTCGATCCACGCGCCATGCCAAGCATGTTTGATCGAATGTTCAGGCAAAGTCGATTACAGGGTCAAAGGATCCCCGAGTACTTGTCTACCCACCCACTCTCAGAGAATCGTGTGGCCGATACGCAAAACAGAGCTAACCAATACCCCCGTAAACGCTACATCGACAATCCAGAGTACCACCTGAGCAAAAGCATGATCATTGCAGACTTTGCCGAAAGCAATGAGAAGGCAAAAGCCTACTTTGAACAATTTAAAAGCGAAAGCAACTCCATACACGCGATTGCTGCGGAATTTGGCCTGGCCTATCTGGCACTCGACAGCACCCCGGCACAGTCACTCATTCATCTCTCTGAAGTTGAAAAGGCCCTACCCGCACAACTGTCTGTTCAGGTAATCAAAGCACAAGCGCTGCAAAATACTGGCGAACCCGACAAAGCCAAAACTCTACTCGAAACCCAGCGCAAGCGTTATCCAGATCATTACCCCACTATCTTTGCACTGGCGCAGATCTACCTGGCTAACAAAGAGCCTGGACAAGCAGTCAAGCTACTAAACGACTTATCACGAAAACAACCGAACAACATCCATGTGTGGGAACAACTCGCCGAAGCCCAAGGAATGGCCGATAATATCGCCGCCCTGCACCTGGCGAGGGCGGAGTACTTTCAATTAAAAGGCATGTACAAGCAGGCGAAAGAACAACTCTCACTCGCACAAAAGAAAAGCAAAAATCAACAATCCCTCAATGCCCGCATTCTTAACCGCGCCAAGGAAATTGTCGAGCTGGAAAAGAATTCGCCGTTTTAGATCTAGCGCTTAAAGTCGAGCATTCTGCGCAGGGGCTTAAGGGCTCTCTCCCTTAATTCGACATCTACAAAAATTTCATTCTCTTGTGGCAAGTCTTTAAGGCAGCGATATAGGTTTTCGAGACTATTCATTGCCATCCACGGACAATGCGCACAACTTCTGCATGTGGCACCACTGCCCGCCGTAGGCGCCTCAATAAAAGTCTTTTCGGGCGACAACTGCTGCATTTTGTAGAAAATACCATTATCGGTTGCAACGATAAATGTTGAGTTGGGCAATGTTTGTGAAGCTTTGATTAACTGACTGGTAGATCCAACGGCGTCCGCCACTTCTACCATTGAATCCGGAGACTCCGGATGAACGAGAATCGCAGCATCAGGATAGACCTTTTTTAACTCCTTGAGCCCCTGCGCTTTAAATTCCTCATGCACGATACAGGAGCCATCCCACATCAACATATTGGCACCCGTTTGCTTCTGAATGTAGGAACCAAGATGTTTGTCGGGCCCCCAAAGAATTTTCTCGCCCTTCTTATCAAGGTACTCAACAATATCGAGCGCGATACTGGAAGTTACGACCCAGTCGGCACGGGCTTTTACGGCCGCGGAGGTGTTTGCATACACGACAACTGTACGATCAGGGTTAGCATCGCAAAAAGCGGTAAACTCTTCTTCTGGGCAACCGATATCGAGTGAGCAGGTGGCTTCCAGGGTAGGCATAAACACGCGTTTTTCTGGGTTTAGAATCTTTGCGGTCTCACCCATAAATTTAACACCCGCCACAATGAGCGTGCCCGCTTTATGCGTGTTACCAAAACGCGCCATCTCCAGTGAGTCAGAGACACACCCACCCGTTTCTTCTGCCAGCGCCTGAATTGCCGCGTCTGTGTAGTAATGTGCAACCAGAGCTGCGTCACGCTCATCCAACAGACGTTTTATTTCGGACTTATAAAACGCCTCTTGTTCCGCGTTAATTTCTCGGGGCTGGCGCTCGTGAGCCAAATGCTCTTGAACTAATACACGATCTGCGATGCTACTCATTAACTCTGCTACCTGAATAAAATCCGGCGCCATTATACCGACAAGTGAAGCGCGTGTCAGACTAACTAATATAACGTCCCAGTTAGACCATATAGAAGGCTTGGGGTTCATTGCCTGCACAAGAGACACACCAAGACAGAAAGAAAAATACTAATGACCAGCAAAAAAGCCGCCCTTCAAGGCAGCCTTTTGTTTGGTGGGTCGTGCAGGATTATTCGCGCTGAAGCGCTCACCCCTCCGGGGCCGTTGTCGCGAGCGACAACGTTGTCTCGCGGCATGCGCCGCTCGGCTCGAACCCGGTTCTCATCCTGCAGCCACAAAAAAAGGCCGCCCTTTGGGCAGCCTTTTGTTTGGTGGGTCGTGCAGGATTCGAACCTGCGACCAATTGGTTAAAAGCCAACTGCTCTACCAACTGAGCTAACGACCCTAAACTAGTGCTTAGTAGCTCATCGCTAATCTGCGAAATTTGTTGGTGGGTCGTGCAGGATTCGAACCTGCGACCAATTGGTTAAAAGCCAACTGCTCTACCAACTGAGCTAACGACCCAACGAGGCGCATATAGTAATGATTCTGCTGAAAATAACAAGGGATAAAAAAAAAATATTACAGAAAGTTTTTAGCGATTAAAAAATGCGCAAATAAACTTATATATCAGTGTGTTATCTGTTTATTTTATAGCTGCCCGCCAACTTGGCAGCAGTACTATTCGGAAATTTTTGCTGTAACTCAGAGAGGATTGTTTCTGCGCCTGCAGGATCTTGGAGGCGGTCATGTGTAACAGCAAGCTTAAACATTGCGTCGGGTAGCTTTCTGTGCCCGGGAAACGATTTTACTACGATACTGAAAGACTGTTTTGCCTGCTCTAGCTGAGGAAGCACCAGATAAACTTCACCAAGCCAGTAATAGGCATTACCTGTTAACTCACCTTCGGGATAGGCCTCAATAAAGTCGTGCAAGGCCGTCACCGCTTCATTGAACTTACGATCTTTTATCAACTGGTACGCAGCCTGGTAAGCAATTTTTTGCTCTTCTGTGGGTTTAGATTCTTTGGGCGCATTGGGTACCGGCACAACTGAAGAACCCGTGGTAGGTGCCTTGTGAATTGGGGTACTGGGTGGGCTGGAGGCATTCACCGCTGGCAGTACAGAACGCGTAAGCTCCATGACACGCGAATCCAGATCACGATATCTGGCTTTGCTGTTATCCTGCAGACTTCGAAGCTGGTACGCCTGCTCTTCAACCATTCCCCGCAACAAGCGTACCTCCTGTTGCAACTGCTCAATCATGAAAAGCAGCTCTGAATTGACCGACGGAGCAACCGAATTAGCTACAGTAGCAGTAGAATATTGCACTGCTGACGGCTGCTGTGCTGCCCCCTGCGATGCTGAAGGCGCCGTTTGCTCAGGGCTTGGACCCGGTTGCGATTGAAATATAAGGGTCCGGGCATCACTGACTGACGCGGTGATTAGCAGAAATAAAAAGAGCCCGCTACGTAGTGTTAACAAAAACGACATGGGCTCTTTCCTTACTTTTACTGCTGTTTATTCAATGCTATTACTTGTACTCAATATATACGCGACGGTTTTTAGCGTACGCCTGCTCGTTATGTCCAGCAACTGCAGGGCGCTCTTCACCGTAACTGATGGTTTCGATTTGGGCATCGGACACACCGTTCACTTTCAGGAAGCGAGCAACTGCTTTGGCGCGGTTTTCACCCAATGCGATGTTATATTCTTTGGTACCGCGCTCGTCGCAATGCCCTTCCAGTACGACTTTCACAGAGGGGTTAGATGCTAAAAAAGCCGCGTGCGCAGCTAAAGGTGAACGCGCTTCTGGCTTAACCGTGTATTGATCAAAATCAAAATAGAACGTACGCACTTCACGCAGAGCAGCTTGTTCCTTCATTGCAGCTTCGCGTGCTTTTTGAGCCGCCAATTCTTCTGCACTGATTTGTGGTTCCTCTGGAGCGCCGTACGTATCCGAACCTGCGGTGTCTTGTGGTTGATCTTCTGCTACAGGAGGCTCTTCGGCGACAAATTCATCATCGGACTTACTCATGCTTTCACAACCACTCAACAGAGCAAGAGCTAACAATAAGGCGATGGCATTGCGGAATGAATCGAATTTCATTTCTTTTCCTTCATTATGTGTTTTGAGTGATACGTACAACTGTTATGTCGTTTTTCTTCCACAGTCAAGACTGGAGGGGATGTTGCGCTGATGTTAACCGAAGCGAATCACAGCGCACAAGCGACTTAACTTTAAATTTAGTTCAAAAACGGCGACCATGCAGGCTCTTTTACATCTCCGTAATCTGACGGTAGAAAATATTTGGCCCCACCATCCACCGAAACCACCGCTAATACACCTTTATCATTACGGTTGGTGGCGTAAATGATCATCCTACCATTTGGCGCAACGCTTGGTGACTCATCGAGCGGCGTTGAGGTCAACACTCTGTTTTCTCCGGTAGCCATATTAATGGCTGCGATATGAAAGTCACCGTTTACCTGATGCACGTAGTACAAAGACTTTCCATCCACACTAAAACGGGGCCGCGCGTTGTACCTGCCTTCGAAAGTCAGGCGTTGGGGCTTACGGTCGCGTAAGTTCATACGGTAGATCTGGGGTTTGCCACTCCGATCACTGGTAAACACCAACTCCTTACCGTCGGGTGACCAGCTAGCCTCCGTATCAATCGCGTAGTGATTCGTTAAGCGATCGAGACTGTTATTACGTAAATCGTAGGTATAAATTTCGGCGTTACCGTCTTTTGAAAGAGTCATTACCAGATGACTATCGTCAGGCGACCACATTGGCGCACTGTTTAACCCTTTAAAACCCGTCACTTTGCGCTGACCACCACTTTTAACATGCTGGATATAAATAGCGGGACGACCAGAATGAAAGGACTGATAAGCAAGATGCTGCCCATCATTCGACCAGGCCGGCGACAAAATCGGCTCATGGCTTTTGAACAGCGTGTAGGCGTTTTGACCATCAGCATCTGCCACTTGTAACCGATATTCTTGCTTACCCCCGGCAAGATTTTTAAGCGTGATGTAAGCGATCTTGGTAGAAAACGCGCCTCGCACACCGGTAATCGCCTCATACACCTTATCCGCGATCAAGTGGGCGAGCTTACGTAAGCCCGACCCCGGCGCACTCAATATTTCTCCAATCAGTCGCTTTTGACCATGTACATCCACCAACTCGTACTGCACCCTGAAACGCTGCGTGCCGGCGTCATAAGAGACCTGCCCCACCAACACATAGTTTTGACCAAGCAGCCTCCAGTCGCGGTAGTGAATCTGTTCCATAGCCGAAGGCAAACTCAGCATTCTACTCGTTGCGAGTGTGTCAAAATCTCCACTGCGCTGCAGGTCGTTACTGATCACCCGCGCAATATCTTCAGGAACAGTGAGACCACCTTGCTTTGCAAAGGGCACAATGGCAATAGGTAATGCACTATCGGATCCTTTGGTAATCTCGATCATCAACTCGGCCATTACGCTTGTTGATATCGAAAAACCGAATATGAGAACCTTTAAACATCTCAAAAACATGAACATTCGACCCTTATTAATACGCCGCTTTAAGGCGTAAATTTCATATCAAAGCTTCTAAAATTTTTTTCAAATACAGCGGTGGACTCAGGCACTGGAAATTTTTTCACACTGCGCACTGCAACCAGTGCGGATTGGTCCAATGCGGAACTACCGCTGCCTAGTTTAACCCTTACACCCGCCAGCTCACCGGTTGGGAGCAATCGAATCGCCAATATTACCGATAACCCTTCGCCGCTTGGTGGCTTATGCCAGCGATTCTCAATTTTCCGTTTGATCAAACCAAGGTAGCGCTCGGTTTCGCTTGCTTCCAAGGCCGCCAGTTCCGATTGTCGCGCCATTTCATCTGCACGTCTCTCAGCTTCCGCTTCTGCCTGGGCCAAGCGTTCAGCCAGCGCTTGCTCTCTCTGCTGACGCTCTTTTTCTATTCGCTCTCGCTCAAGACGTTCTCTTTCTTTAAGCTCTTTTTCCAAACGTTGCTTCTCAAGCTGCTCCTGCTTTCTCTCTCTCTCTTGCTCTGCCTTTTTCTTATCCGCTTCTTGTTTTTTGCGCTCGGCTTCTTTTTTCTTTTTCTCCATCAGCGCTTTTTTACGCTCAGTTTCTTTGCGCGCAGCCTCTTTCTTTTTTACCTCCTCTTGTTTACGCCGCTTCGCCTCATCTGCCTGGCGTTTCTTTTCTTCCTGAGCACGTCGTCTCTTATCCGCTTCCTGTTGTCGGGCACGCTCTTCAGCTTGCTTTTTTTCCCGCAAAGGCGCTAAATCAGCCTCGGTGGCAACGCGGGCTTCGAGATATTTGGGCACCACCACCTCGGGCGTTGAACTGAACGACCATGAAAAGGCCAATACAATCACAGCAATCAAGTGCAAGCCCAGACTGGCCAGCAAATGACGCTTGTTTAATGCATTGTCTTGCGGGCGGCTGTGAATGCGCCCTTCTCGCCGAGAATCCTGCTCCACCTTGCCTAGGGCTCCTCGGTAATCAGGCCAACATTACTGGCACCTGCTTCCTGCAGTGCAGCCATTAACTCGACCACGACCCCGTATTCCACATGCCGATCACCACGAATCAGCGTCGTAACACCGGGGCGCTCCCCCAATACTGCACTGGCTTTATTAATCAGGTCATTTAATTCAAGCGGCTTCTCGGATTCAGCCGACAGATCGAGATAATAAGCGCCATTGGCATCGACAGAAATAATCAGCGGCTCTTGGTTCTTTTCGAGCTTCACATCACTGGCTTCGATTTTTGGCAGGTCTATCTTGATACCTTGAGTAAGCATTGGAGCGGTAACCATAAAAATGATCAACAGCACCAACATCACATCAATGTAAGGTACCACATTGATGTCCGACATGGGTTTACGCTTGGATCGGGACACGAGCAATAACTCCTATGCAGCGTTTTCCGGCTTTTGAGTAGCATGCACGTTGCGGTGCAAAATGCTCGAAAATTCGTCAGCAAAGGTTTCGTACGCTTTGTACAAGGCATCTGCGCTAGCAGCGTAGCGGTTGTAGGCAACTACCGCAGGGATGGCCGCAAACAATCCCATCGCCGTTGCGATAAGCGCCTCGGAAATACCAGGCGCCACGGTTGCCAAGGTCGCTTGTTGGTTTTCAGCAAGCCCCAAAAACGAATTCATAATGCCCCATACGGTACCGAACAAACCAATGTACGGACTGGTTGAACCCACCGTCGCTAAAAAGGGTAAGTGCAAGTCGAGCCGATCGCTTTCTCGGGACAAGGCAACACGCATGGCTCGTTGCGTCCCCTCCATCACTGCGTCGGGATCAATGTTGGACTGCTGCTTTAAACGGTTAAATTCTTTGAAACCGGCTCGAAAGATAAGTTCCAGGCCTGAAGGAGGTTGATGCGCACTGACCTCTTTATAAAGCTTGTTGAGATCCATCCCCGACCAAAAGCGCTCTTCAAACGCCAGCTGGTCAGCCTTGGCCTGCTTAAAAAAGCTGCCGCGCTGAAAAATAAAGAACCAGGAGACAACAGACGCCAGCAGCAGTGACAGCATAACCAGTTGCACGATAAAGCTGGCATCAAAAATGAGGCCCCAAACTGAAATCCCGTGTTCCACTCTAATCTCCAATTCGTGATGTAAACTTTATGACGCCTTGTTCGCTAGCGCCGCATCAAACTGGCACACCAGCTCCTCCGGCAGTCTACGAGGCTTGCCGCTATCGAGATGAGTACAGGCGATACGCACTTCGCCTTCTACCAAACGATTTGCATGGACATCTTCAACCCATTGCTCAAAGTCGAGGTAGGTACGCCCCAAGCCACTAAGCCGCGCCACCACAACCAGCTCGTCATCGAGTCTGGCCGGTTTGTGATATTTCACCTGCAGGCTGTGCACAACATAATTGATGTTACTTGCCAACCCTGCACGCAAAGCGATGCCCTGTGCGCGCACAAATTCGGTTCGAGCACGCTCAAAATACTTTAAATAATTGGCATAAAACACAATCCCACCAGCATCGGTATCTTCGATATATACCCGCACGGGCCAGCGAAACTGCCTATCCGATATGGCGATGGCCAAAATCAGGAACCCTCAGGCCGCTGCATGCCAAAGTGAGACCAGGCTTTTTCGGTCGCGATGCGGCCACGAGGTGTACGCTGCAGATAGCCCTGTTGTATCAGGTAAGGCTCCAGTACATCTTCTATGGTGCCGCGCTCTTCGCTAATGGCTGCCGCCATACTTTCTACGCCAACCGGGCCTCCACCAAAGTTATCGAGCAAGGCCAACAACAAACGACGATCTAGATGGTCGAAGCCCTGCGCATCCACCTTGAGCATATTCAGGGCCTGATCGGCAATCTGTTGCGACAAGGTGCCATCGCCTTTCACCTCGGCGAAATCACGAACCCGACGCAACAGCCGGTTGGCGATGCGTGGCGTACCGCGAGAGCGCTTGGCTATTTCTTCAGCGCCCTTGCTTTCCATTTCAACGCCCATCAATTTACCTGAACGCGATACGATCGTGCTCAAATCTTTCGTTGAATAGAATTCAAGTCGCTGGACAATGCCAAAACGGTCTCTAAGAGGAGAGGTCAATAGCCCCGCCCGCGTCGTCGCCCCAACCAGTGTAAAGGGGGGCAGATCCAGCTTAATGGAACGCGCGGCGGGCCCCTCACCGATCATAATATCCAGCTGATAGTCTTCCATTGCGGGATACAGCACTTCCTCGACCGAGGGGTTCATGCGATGAATCTCATCGATGAACAGTACATCGCCTTCTTCGAGATTGGTCAGCAAGGCGGCCAGATCACCAGCTTTTTCTAGTACCGGGCCAGAGGTGGATTTAATCTTGGCCCCGAGTTCGTTGGCCACAATGTTTGCCAGCGTGGTTTTACCCAACCCAGGCGGTCCGAAAATGAGCACATGGTCAAGTGCTTCCCGGCGCGCCCGCGCAGCCTGGATAAAGATCTCCATCTGCTCTTTCACCGCTGGCTGACCAATATAGTCACTCAACTGCTTGGGACGAATAGCGCGATCAATCACATCCTCGGACTGAAAACCCTGCTGCTGGTTATCGGGAGAAACTAGACGATCTGCTTCAATCATAATGGTTCCGGTGCTGCCTGGATAAAGAATTGTGGTGGCACTTTGACCACCTAGTGTAGCGATAATGCGATGCGACGAAAATTAACATTGTGTTAGTCGCCGCTGTTTTGAATTCAGCAACTTAGAGCATATTCTTAAGCGCCTGCTTAATAAGCTGTTCGAGATTCTGACCCGGCTTATGGGCCTTCTTGATTGCCTTGGCCGCGTCCTGAGGCTTGTAACCCAGTGCAATCAGCGCCTCTTCCGCCTCACTGACAATATCGCCAGCGGCAGCCTGACTACCTGTTGCGACAGAATCACCTGTTTCCGACTCAACCAACTGATCCTTCACCTTGTCTCTTAGCTCAATGAGCAAGCGCTCGGCCGTCTTTTTACCAATGCCGGGCAGCTTAACCAGCGTCGACACCTCATCATTCTGCACGCAGCGCACCAAATCGTCCGCACTCAAGCCAGATAAAATAGCCAAAGCCAATTTAGGGCCAACGCCGTTAACCCGAATGAGAATGCGGAACATATCGCGCTCTCGCATATTCAAAAAGCCATAAAGAAGCTGGGCATCTTCACGCACTACAAAATGGGTATGTAAGAGCACAGCCTGCCCCGCCTCCGGCAGTGCAAAAGCCGTAGATAAAGGCACATCGACCTCATACCCTACACCATTAACATCAAGCAGTACGGAATGCGTGTCTTTACTGATCAACACGCCTTTGAGCAAAGCGATCATTGTGTTTCCTGTTTAACGATTGACCAAGCGACCACGCCGACTATGGCTGGCACCTGCGATACGAATGAGGTTTTGTTGGGTATTGGCGTGACACAGTGCAATTGCCAAAGCATCGGCCGCATCGGCTTGTGGCATGCCTTCCAACTTAAGCAGAGCCATCACCATGTGCTGCACCTGTGATTTGTCGGCACTACCTTTTCCGACCACTGCCTGTTTGACCTTGCGTGCAGAGTATTCACTCACCGGAATACCCTGGTGAGAGGCCGCGACAATCGCGACTCCGCGTGCCTGGCCTAACTTGAGTGCAGAATCGGCATTGCGCGCCATAAACACTTCTTCGATGGCAAACTCAGAAGGCTGAAACTGACGAATGAGTTCACAGACACCCTGAAAAACGGTATTTAGGCGCTCTGCCCACTCTCCTGGTGGTATGCGAATACAGCCGCTAGCCAAATAATGACACCGTCCGCTCTCAACCTTTATCACGCCATAGCCAGTGACACGCGAACCTGGATCAATTCCCAATATAATTGTCATCTAACCAATACCCATAAAAATGGCATGATCAATGGCTATCCAGACGATAAAAAGTGCGTGCATTTTTCCAAAGCATGCGATGCAAATCCGATTCTGAGAAACGATCCTGCATAGCAGAGAGATCAGCATCCTTGAAGGGCTCCGGTGCCCGGGTAGAAGGCAAATCGGTGCCGAACATTACGCATTCGGGGTTAATGGCATGTAAATCGCCAATGGCCTCGTAGGGATCAAAGTCGACACGCCCAAAGCCCGTCGCTTTAATACGCACCCCATGCTCCGCGAGTTTCTTTAGCCTGGGCAAGCCCTCGGCATTCAAGCCAAGGTGATCAACACTGACTCGCGGCAAGGACAAGATAATGTTTTCCAACTGCTCAAGCGCTTCGGCGCCCGCATACAGTTCAACATGCCAACCTGCAAGATCATGAACCCGGTGAGCAAAGCGCTCGAGCTCTTTTACATCTTCAGAGCCGCCGCGACGCACATTAAAACGCAGTGCCCGCACCCCCTGTGCATTGAGATCCTTAATCTCACGATTGGTAGCCGTAACCGGTAATTGCGTGACGCCTACGTAGGCCGGCCCTAACTCCTCCAGCGCCGCGACCAGATGAGCCTGATCAAAAGCCTGAAACGACCCGGAAACAACCGCCCCGGAACTAATTCCCAAACCGCTTACGCGCTGGCGATAATCAGTAACTGTGAAGGCTTCAGGCAGATAACCCTGATTGGGAACAAGCGGAAAACGCGGATCTATAATATGGAGGTGGGCGTCAAAGATGGGCATGGCGAGTCGCTCCGCACGTTATCGTTATAAGTGGCTGTGGTTCGGTAGCCTTTATCAACATGGTAGCGAATTGGCGGGAGCAAGACAGCCCCCGCCAGAACGTTTTATTGCAATTGATCCATAACATCGGCCGGAATGTCTGAATTGGAATAGACATTCTGTACGTCGTCAAGGTCTTCCAGAGCCTCAACCAAACGCAGCACTTTCTCGGCACCGTCGAGATCAAGCTCAACGGTAGTAGAAGGCACCATAGTCACTTCGCTTTGCTCCGGCTTGAGGCCGGCATCGACCAGTGCTTCTTTTACAGTCATAAAATCTTCGGGAGGAGTCAGCACCTCTACCGAGCCATCTTCTTGAGACACAACATCCTCGGCACCGGCTTCCAATGCGGCCTCCATGATGGTCTCCTCATCGGCGCCATCACCGAATACCAGCGAGCCTTTCTTTTCAAACAGATAAGCAACCGAACCATCGGTTCCCAGATTTCCACCCGCCTTATTGAAGGCATGGCGCACTTCAGCAACAGTACGATTGCGGTTGTCGGTCATCGACTCAACTAAAATCGCCACACCACCGGGGCCGTAACCTTCGTAAGTCAGCTCGTCATAGTTGTCGCCTTCGCCACCACCAGCACCACGTTGAATTGCCTTGTCGATAGTATCGCGCTTCATATTGGCACCAAGCGCCTTGTCAACTACCGCACGCAAACGCGGGTTGTCGTCGACGTTACCACCACCTTCTTTGGCAGCAACCACCAGCTCACGAATTATCTTGGTAAATACCTTACCACGCTTGGCATCCTGGGCAGCTTTTCTGTGTTTGATATTGGCCCATTTACTATGTCCTGCCATGTCTTTCTCCACTCACATAATTGGCTTGTGTTGCATACGCACCCGCTGTCGGGTGCGCGGAGTATGCTAATTATTTATTCTTTATCGGCTTCTGGCTTACGCACGCGAATGCTCAGCTCACGCAGCTGCTTGTTGTCGACCTCGCCGGGCGCCTGCGTCAGCAGACAGGTAGCGCTCTGCGTTTTCGGGAAGGCAATCACTTCGCGGATGGAAGACGCACCAGTCATCAACATCACCAGACGATCCAGACCAAAGGCCAGGCCGCCATGTGGAGGGCAACCGTACTTGAGCGCATCCAACAGGAAGCCGAACTTGTTTTGCGCTTCTTCTTCATCAATACCCAGAATACTGAATACCGCTTTTTGCATCTCACCGTCGTGGATACGAATGGAACCACCACCCAGCTCAGTACCGTTCAGCACCATGTCATAGGCGCGAGACAAGGCCCCTGCTGGATTGGCCTTAAGCTCTTCAGGTGTGCAGGAAGGTGCCGTGAAGGGATGGTGAATCGCAGTCAGACCGCCATCATCCAGCTCTTCGAACATGGGGAAGTCCACCACCCACATAGGCGCCCATTCGCAGGTGAAAAGATCCAAATCTTCACCCAGCTTGCAACGCAGCGCGCCTAGCGCTTCGTTAACCACTTTAGTTTTATCCGCACCAAAGAACACGATATCGCCATTTTTCGCTTCAAGGCGATCCATGATCTGCATGGCCACGTCTTCACCCAGGAATTTTACGATGGGCGATTGCAGGCCTTCGGCACCTTTCTCTATTTCGTTAACCTTGATCCACGCCAAGCCCTTGGCTCCGTAAATGCCAACGAATTTGGTGTATTCATCGATCTGCTTACGCGAAAGCTCCGCACCACCCGGCACTTTAAGCGCGGCAACACGGCCTTTTGGATCCTTTGCGGGGCCGGCGAAGACCTTAAAGTCGACGCTTGCCATCAGGTCCGCTACGTCTACAATTTCCAAGGGAATTCGAAGGTCCGGCTTATCACTCCCGAAACGGCTCATGGCTTCGG
>JBFHVM010000018.1:0-20137 GCA_041589495.1 Oleiphilaceae bacterium
ACGCTCTGTAGGTCGACATTCATGTCGACGCAATGCCAGCTAACATCCGGGCCCGACTTGTTGGCATAAATGCCAACCTAAACGCTCTGTAGGTCGACATTCATGTCGACGCAATGCTGGCTAACATCCGGGCCCGACTTGTTGACATAAATGCCAACCTACAGTAGTCAGAGCCCTAAGACGCCTCGGCCTGCTTGAGATGCTCCGCAATTTCCTTGTTATCGGGGGCCAATTCGTTGGCCCGGCGCAGATACTCGAGCCCTTTCTTCTGTTCACCATGCTTAAACAGCACCCAACCATAGCTATCCAGTACCGCAGCACTCTCGGGGGCCAATTGCGCGGCGCGTTCCAACAATTTAAGCGACTTACCGGTATCCCCCTCTTCAAAGTGGATCCAGCCAAGGTTATTCAACGCGGCGATGTTTTCAGGAGCCAGTGACAATAAACGTTCGTAGCCTTCCTGTGCTTTTATCCGCTGGCCGCGCTGCTGCAGTCGCATGGACTGATACAACAGGCCCGGTACACTATTTGGCAATTTGTCCAACCAGACCTGCAAATGACGCCCCTGCTCGGTTTCCTTTTTCTGGATTGCCAATACACGGAACAACTTCTCGCCCGTCAGATCCGAAGGTTTCCTGTTCCAGGCGGCAGTGTAATGCCCTTGCGCGCCTTCCATGTCTTTTTCGGCAAACGCGATATCACCCTTCAATACCGCAACAACGGCATGATCCGGATTAAGCTTTTCTATCTGTGAGACGACTTTACGCGCTTCTTTCAGTGCACCGGCTTTTACCTCCAAATCCACCAAAAACGACAACAAACGCAGATTGTCTGGTCGCGCCTTCAGTAGAGCCGCGATATGCGCGCGGGCCTGATTCAAATCGCCCTGCTGCATCGCCACAACGGCATCCACATACTTAATGCTTTGCGACAAACGCGTAATCCGTTCGTCGTCTTTATCGAGCTCCTGCGCTTTATTGAAGTACTTACGCGCTGTCTTCACATCTTGCACAGCCAAAGCGCTCTGCACTAACACAACATAAGGGGCTACCTGTGCGTTACGGCGGGCCAGCTGTTCCAGCTTGTCACGCGCCGCTGCAGGATCTTTCTGACGGATAAACGTGGAATACAAACCGCGATAAGCCTGCTCACTAGCCGGATACTCTTTTACCAACTCACTGAAAGTACGTTCAGCCGCGTCATGCTTGGCCAATGCCAGCTCCACCTTACCCTTGGCAAACATGGCATTGAGAAAATCCTCCCCCTGCTTCTTAAGCTGACTCGCCTGAGTGAAATAGCCAAGCGCCTGTTCAAGACGGTTTTGGCTGGCGTGGTAGTAGCCTGCGATCAACTTGGGCGCGAAGGCATCCGGGTATTTGTCTACCTGCGCATTCACAAAGCGCTCAGCCGCCTTCTCACCACTGTTCTTAAGGTGATACGACACCACTTGCTGCAACACTTCGCGATCGGTTGGTGCCAACTGTAGCGCTGTCTCAAGCTGCTTCCACTGCTTGGCTTTGTCGGCCCTTGGTGTGCTTTCGTAAAAGCCAGCCAGTGACAGACGCACGCGTACGTCCTCTGGCGCCAGCTCTACCGCTTTGTTAAAGGCTTTTTCTGCTTTAGCCAACTGGCCGTCGGATATGGCGGCCAAGCCATACAGCACCCAGGTCTGTGCTGCATCGGACTTTTCGATCCCGGGCTCAAGAATTTCGAGTACTTTTTGAGGATCGTTCAGTTTGAGTCGTGAGGCAGCATAAATATGCGTGGTTAATGGATCCGCAATTTCCGGATCGACGCTGCTCGAAAGCAACTCCGAAGCCACCTCCGTCTCACCCTTCAGATAACTGATAATACCCAGCAGCTGATTGGCCTTGTCGTAACTGGGGTATTTCTCGGTAATCCCCAACAACAGGGAGCGCGCCGCCTCCATATCACCGGATTTAAAGTGCTCGACCGCCGCACGATACTGTTCATTCACTTCGTTAGCGCCAGGATAGGCCTCAGCCAGCAATTTGGAATAGATATAAGCTTCGTTGGAACGCCCCAGACGCGTCAGTACATACGAGAGTCGTTCGAGCGCGGCAGCGCGCTCTGGACGCATAATATCGGTGTTGGGCAACTTGCCCAGCAAATCGGTTAGGCGGGTTTCGGCGTTTTCGAGCTTATTGTTGGCGATATCCACACCCGCCATCAGCAATTGCGCCCGAGCAAAACTCTCACTGCTCTCGCTAACCGGTTTTAACAGGGCGACTGCATTGTTATACTGGCCCAAGGATGCAAGAAGGGTGGCCTTACCCAAACGCGCTTCATCTCCCAACTCAGCGTCTGCAATCAAGGTATCAAATTGCTCTATCGCGCGGTTCACCTCGCCGCGTGCTGCAGCCAGTTTAGCCTCAAGCAGCGCACGCTGCTGCGCAGACAAACCCGACAAGCCATCCACCACCTGCTGCGCGCTGCGGTGCTTGCCCAGACTCAACAAAGCATCCACTTTTGCCAGTGTCAGTGCTTGTGTGCTTTGTCCCTGAAACCCATCTATGAGTTGTAGACTTGACGGATAATGCCCCAAGTCATTCAGCATGGCGGCATAAGCCGCCAGCATATCGGCATCGCCCTGCGACTTTTTCAGGGCATTTTTATATTCGATAATGGCCGCGCGGTATTGTCCCTGCGCCTCATAGGCACCGGCGCGTTCAAGATGCCGTTCTGCATTGAGTTCTGTTGTGGTTTCCCCACAGGCTGTTGCCAGCATCACTGCGCCTGCCAGGGCACTGATTCGAAGAAAACCCAATTGCGAAGTAAATTTCATAAGCTTTGCTAGTTCCTTTGACCAGGTTCAGTTCCGTGTAGTGCGCGCCTTGCTTCTGCTAAACATAACTACGCTGCGTTAGAAACGCGACGATCTGCTCAACACCTTCAGCCACCGAATATTTGCCAGCATCAATCACCAACTCCGGACTCTCCGGGATCTCATAGGTCGAATCGATACCAGTAAAATTCTTAATCTCACCCGCACGGGCTTTTTTGTATAAACCTTTGGGGTCACGCTCTTCACACACACTCAAGGGCGTGGCCACGTGTACTTCAATAAATTCACCCACCGGGAACAGATTACGTACCATCTGCCGGTCGGCCTTAAATGGCGAGATAAATGCCGACAACACAATCAATCCGGCATCCACCATCAATCGCGAAACCTCACCAATGCGTCGAATATTCTCAATACGGTCGGCATCGCCAAAACCCAAATCGCGATTCAGACCATGCCGCACGTTATCACCATCCAATAAATAGGTATGGCGGTTCATGCCCCACAGACGTTCATCCAAGGCGTTGGCCAAGGTGGACTTACCTGCTCCACTCAGCCCGGTGAACCACAACAAGCACGGTTTTTGTTGCTTTTGTTTAGCACGCTGTATTCGCTGAATTTGATGATCGTGCCATTTAATATTGCTTGTCATGGGTAATTCCTTTTTCGTTAAGCTTTCGCTACTCTTTCGCTTTTATTTGCGCCCAATTGGGAAGTATTCGATGCCGTAACTCTTCACGATTTGTGGGTCATACAGGTTTCGGCCATCAACAATCACCGCCTGATTCAGCGTCGTTTTCACCGCCTCGTAATCCATGGCTCTAAAGTTTTTCCATTCCGTACAAATCACCAGGGCATCGGCCCCTTCAAGCGCCTGCTCCTTGCTGTCGAGCAAGGCCAGATCGTTGCGTTCACCATAAATACGGCGGCATTCATCCATGGCTTCGGGGTCGAAGGCCTGCACCTTGGCTCCAATTTGCCAGAGCGACTCCATGAGTACCCGCGAGGGCGCTTCACGCATATCATCCGTTTCGGGTTTAAAGGCCAGGCCCCATACCGCAATGGTTTTATTTTTCAGCGACTCACCAAAAAAGGCCTGAAGTTTTTCAAATAAACGGTGCTTTTGGCGATTATTCACGCTTTCTACGGCCTGCACCAATTCGGCCTCGTAGCCGACGCCCCGAGCAATGCGATCCAGCGCCTGTACGTCTTTAGGAAAGCACGAGCCGCCATAACCGGCGCCCGGGTAAATAAAGTGGTAGCCAATGCGTGGGTCCGAACCAATCCCCAAACGCACTTGCTCTATATCGGCATCCAGTCGCTCGGCCAGATTGGCCATCTCGTTCATAAAACTGATCTTGGTGGCCAGCATGGCATTGGCCGCATACTTGGTCAGCTCCGCAGAGCGCACATCCATAAACAACACTTTATCGTGGTTACGATTAAAGGGCGCGTAAAGCTCTTTCATGGGCGCTTTGCTGCTTTCTTTTGAAATGCCCACCACAATACGATCGGGCTTCATAAAATCACCAACCGCAGCACCCTCTTTCAGAAACTCGGGGTTAGACACCACATCAAATGCGTAATTCACACCCCGGCTGGCCAGTACTTCCGAAATCTTTGCGGTGACTTTATCCGCGGTTCCCACCGGCACCGTTGATTTATCGATGACAATCTTGGGGCTATCCATATGTGTCGCGATGGTCTCGGCGACTTTTAATACATACTGCAGATCGGCCGAGCCATCTTCATCGGGTGGTGTGCCCACGGCGATAAACTGCAGCTGAGCGTGATGTATGGCGTCTTCAGCATTGGTGGTAAAACGTAAATTGCCGGCTTTAAAATTGGTCGAAACGATAGATTCCAAGCCAGGCTCATAGATAGGAATAATGCCCTGATTCAGCTTGGCGACCTTGTCTTCGTCTACATCGACACAAATCACATTGTGACCCACATCGGCCAAACATGCTCCGGTCACCAATCCTACATAACCTGTACCAAAAATCGAAACGCGCATAATTTCCTTCTCGTGTAGCTGACTTGCCTGAAATGCAAACCCCGGATTCTATCCAGTTTCGGTGAGAAAAGTTAAGACATGATGGTCATTAATTTGATATTGCAGCCGGAATAAGCGCCCAGCCGGGAAGGCATCTGCCAATTTGATGCGCAATCGCAGTACTAACACATCAGATTCCATCGCATCGACCTCCGCATCGAGATAATCGAAGTACCTTCCTACTTTTGGATACAAGGCTTTATAAAGCGATTCCTTGGCCGAAAAAAGCAGTGTCATCGCCTGCTCATGATCACAGCCAAAGTTCTTAAGGCGTATTATTTCTGCCTGGTGGGCAATACTACTGTCCAAGGCTCGGTCTGCCTGGGCCATCGCCGCGATGGATTCCACATCCACACCAACAAGACTGACGTCTGTATCCCGTGCGACCACTGCGAGGGCAAGCGTATCGCAGTGACTGATACTCCCCCGCACGCCATCAGGCCATGCTGGTGAGCGATCACGGTTAATGCCGGGCAAATTCGCGGCAATACCCAGGTGTGCATAGCACTGCTGCACACACCAGCGCCCCGCCAAAAATTCATGCTGACGTTTGGGTACCCAGCGCGTCATCAACCTATCGAACTGCGGCCGCAAGCTTTGCGCTTCCGGGCTGGGAACTTCACAACTATGCCACGCAAGCCCCCACCCTGGATCACAGTCCTTCAGCATTTACGCCTTTTTCTTTTTGAAAAGCGACGACAATAGGCCTTTTTTACGCTCACCCGCTGCCGACTCGGCTTGAGACGCGGTTTCTGTAGGCGGTTGAGCTTGCGGCTCCGCAGGCGCAACAGTAGCGCTTGGCTCACCTTCGCCCGCTGGCTGGCGTTGATCGTCAATGTCCTTGGCCATCTGTTCCAGCGTTAACAGGACCATTTTGGCCTGATCCAGGCGCACACCAAATTCCTTTTTCACTTTGACGATCACACGAATCGACAACAGGGAATGCCCGCCAATATCAAAGAAGTTTTCATCCAGACTCACCCGCGACACGCCCAGTACGCCCTGCCAGATCTTTTCGAGGCGTTTTTCGGTGGCGGTACGTGGCGCGATGTAGTGATCCACCGGCGCAAAAGGATCGCGCAGCTGGCTACGATCAATGCCGCCACTCTCATCCTGCGCAAACTCATCCATTTGCACCAACTGCTGAGGCATAAGCTCCTGTGGCAATGCCGCCATCAGATCATTACGCAACTCAGTGACCGTCACCTGCTCCCACTCATCGGGCACATAATAAGCAATAATGCGACGTTCACCCGCTTCGTCCATAAACGAACGCACCACGGCCTGCTCCACACCTTTGTGCTCGCCAAGAATGCCTTCCACTTTGGGAATATCCGGGTCGGCATCGGCATCATGTTGCGGCTCCTCAGGGCCGGCATCCACTGCCTCGGGTTCACCGCCAAACTGGGTGCGCAACTGCTCTTGCCACAATGCTGTATCAATCGACGCGATAATCGCTTGCGATTCCTCACCCAGCACCGAGAGCAACTTATCAAAAGCCGCCACACCCTCCTCGGGCGCGATGGCTTCGCGCATAATGGCGGCTAAACGCTCTTCCTCGGGCGTCATGCCTTCGTCTTCGTCTGCGGTATGCGACTCATTCAGCGTGGTCGCAAAACCATGCGCGAGCTTTTGCATGGTGAATTGATGCACCCGGGCAAACACTTGCCCTTGCCCGTCCATCATGTCGACATCAAAGGCGATCTGATCCTCGGAGGGTGCCTCCAGTAAGCGGACATGACTGTAAAACTGTGCCGGCATTGCTGCCAGAATATCCATGGCTTCGTATTCCACCGGCACGTAAAAATCCTGTTCTTTATTAAAACCTGCCTTCAAAAACTGGGCGCAGCCCGTTGCCATATCCAGCATGGCCGGGTGTAATTGGCAGCTTTCAAAATCGTCAGCATAGACCTCGGGCAAGGAACATTGCACCAAGGCTTCTTTGTCATTCGCCTTAATCGCTTCAATACACGACCAGCGCGGGCCAAAAGCCATAAACACCTGATCCATCTGTTTATTGGGATTGGGCTTGCTCTCATTGCAGCGCGACTGAATCGCAGCAATATCACCTTGCTGCGCAGGCAGATCGGCCTTGCTCACCTGTGCCGTTGCCATGGGGAAGTCTTCGTCCTCGGCATACACGCTCACGCCCAAACCGTCCACCATGCGCTCAAGACGCATATTCAAAACGCGCGAGCCAGCCTGCGGCACTTCAAAGGCCGATAGAAAACTGAGCTCTTTCATATGCAAGGGCAGCCCACGGGTTTCGCCACTTAAATAGTGACTACAGGCCGCCCTGATCAATTCGATAAAACCCGTACCTGGTAAGAGGTGGAAGCCATCCCGGGTCTGATGCTCATTGACCAGCCAGTCGTTTTGCGCATCCAGCCTCAGCGAATAAATCGCGCCGTCGGCAACGGCGCGCACCTGCTCAATAAACGAAGCCTTCACGGGTTCGGCCTCGCTTTGTTCGCCCATCGCGTTGGCGGCCATGCCCACTTCTTTCCAGGCACTCCAGTTCACCACCAGCGACTTACCCGGTCGCTGTTCGTTGCGCGCCTGTGCAAAGGCATCGAGAAAGGCATTGGCCGCGGTGTAATCGATCTGCCCAGGCAAACCCAGATAAGAAGCCACCGAAGAGAACACCACAAAATAATCCAGCTCCGCCGAAGCAAACAGGCTATCGAGGGCTTTGGCCCCGTTTACCTTGGCCGCCAGTACGCGAGCGGCTTCGTCCGTTGTTTTCTCGAGTAAGAGTTTGTCATCCATCACACCGGCAGCATGAATCACCACTTTAAAATCATTCGGTGACAGCCCCTTGCTGGCCAGAGCGCTTTGCATGCTCTGTGCATCGCATACATCGGCCGCCAGGGTGATAATTTCGACTCCGCTTTTGGAGAGCTCCAGTAAACGACTCAACACAAAGTATTGCGGATCGCCTTTCAAGAGCGTTGACAGTGTGGACTCCCAACTCGCAGGTTCAGGCAGTTCCCGGCGCGAAAGCAAAACAATGCGCTTGGCGCCCTTTTCACAAAAACGCTTGGCCAGATTCAAGCCAATGCCGCCCAAGCCACCGGAAATAAACACCGATGCGTCTTCAGGCAACCAGTTTTCGTTGGGCTGACGCTTGGCAACAGCGCTATCCTGAATCGTGCGCACCCAGCGCGAACGACCTCGATACAGCACCTGAGTGTGCTCACTGGGCTGACATACTTCTGCCAACAATTGACGGGCCAGCAAGTCAGCCCTCTGTTGCGGCTCACGCACATCGACAATGCGGGCATTTACATGAGGCAGCTCGCGCGGCGCAACTAATACGGGGCCGAGGGCCAGGCTGGCATCGGGCTGTATCGACTCGCCTGCCAGGCTGTACAGAGCATCACTCACCACGCACAGTTCCACTGGACGATCGAGCTCTGCGAGTACTTTCATTAAATTAAACAGCGCCCAAAAACTGCGCTGCGCAACGTGCGCCTCAGATACAGCCTGACCGTCCAATACCGTCCACAGGTAAATAATTTTCAATGGCTTGTCGCTGGCCTCGAGGCATTGCTCCGACAGGGCAAAATAATCCCGCTCATTGTTAATGGCCATTTGAAAATGCTGGTCGGCCACCTTGGCAAAGGCCTGCCCGGGATTGACTCGGGTACAAGACAGCTGTTCAGTTTTGAGCTGCGCCTGTATGGCATCACCCAAGGCCGAGCCCGTATCAAAGATCACCACGTCGGCCGCCTGTTCACTTTCCTTAACGGCTTTGGCTGGCAATTCGCTTTGCTGCCAGCTCAGGCGGGCAAACCAGTCGTCAAGGTTCTTTTTCTTGCGCAGTTCGGTTTCCTGTTCGAATACAGGCCCCTCGGGAGCCTCCACCCAGTGCACTTTTTTCTCGAAGGGATAAGTTGGCAGGGGCAGCCTAAAGCGTAATTCTTCGCCCCAGTATTCCCGCCAATCGATCACCACACCGTTTGACCACAGCGCCCCCAGGGTCTGCTTGGCCACCTGGGCATCATCGGCCTCTTCATTGGGGTGACGCATGCTGCCCAGCACAACGGTACTGGCATCCAGATTGGCCTTGGCCAGGTTGGTGAGTGTGCGGCCCGGCCCAATCTCCAGCAACACGCGCGATTGCCCTTCCATCACCGTGGTAATGTTCTCGGCAAAGCGCACAGTATTGCGTAAATGATCTACCCAGTAATCGGCACTGGTCGCCTGCTCTTGGGTAATCCAGGTGCCAGTGAGGTTAGAGGTAAAAGGAATAGTGGGTGGCGACAGGGTAATGGAGTTCAAATAAGCCCTGAAGTCCTCGAGAATCGGATCTAACATGCGGGAATGCGCCGCCACGTTAATCCGCACGATGGTACTTTCTACATCATCATTGGCGAGTTTTTCCTGCAGGGCCAGCAGCGATTGCTTAGGCCCGGTTGCCACGCACAATTGCTCCGCATTAATGGCCGCTACGTCGAGATCTTCACTCATGTAGGCGCGGGCATCATCCAGTGCCATGGGAATGCTCAGCATGCCGCCCTCGGGGGCTCGCTCAAACAGTTGCCCACGCAGGTAGACCAGATTCATGGCATCATGCAGACTCATCACACCCGCCAAACAGGCGGCCGTATTTTCGCCCATCGAATGCCCCACCAGGGCAGCCGGTTGTGCCCCCCAAGCCATCATCTGTTTGGCCAGGGCATATTCGGTGGCAAACAAGGACGTGAGCGTTAAAGTGGGAGTCTGCAAAGTATCGGTGGCCTGTTTACGTTCGCTTTCTGGGGCAAACACCAATTCACGTACACGCGCCGATACCTCGGCGGGCAAGCAAGCCATACAAGCATCAAACGCTTCACGATAAACCGATTCGGACTCGTACAAATCCTCGCCCATACCTGAATACTGCGCACCACCACCGGGCAACATAAACACCAATGAGGGTTCGTCCTGTACGCGCTTGCCCTTGGCGGCATTCAAGCCCTGTAAATCGGCCAGCTGCGCACTGGCCTCGGCCGCATCGCGCGCGGTAATCGCCAGGCGATAATCCATCGCCTTACGCCCCACATTCAGGGTGTAGGCCACATCAGCCAAATCCTGCTCCGGGTGGTCTGCCAAATGGTTGGCCAGGTTGGTCGCAGCGCGATTCAGCGCCTGCTCGCTCTTAGCAGATAACGTAAACAGATGACGCGCATGTTGCGAAGGCTCGGCATCGTCGAAGTCGGGCGCCTCTTCAATAATCACGTGGGCATTGGTACCGCCCACACCCAATGAGCTAATCGCCGCACGACGCGGTTCTTCGGCATTCCAGTCACGCAAACGATCATTGACGAAGAAAGGACTGTCGGCAAAATTGATCGCTTCGTTTGGTGCCGTAAAGTGCAAGGTGGGCACCAGCTGACGATGTTGCAGACTCAAAATGGCTTTGATCATGCCCGCAATGCCGGCGGCGGTATCGAGGTGGCCAATGTTGGATTTGACCGAGCCCAGGGCACAGTACTGTTTGCGCGGATTCTCTTCGCCGTAGGCCTGCGTGAGCGCCGCCACCTCAATGGGGTCGCCCAGCTGCGTGCCTGTTCCGTGGCACTCAATAAAACTGACGCTGGCGGGGTCGATATCAGCCAGTTCAATCGCTTCGCGAATGGCGGCTGCCTGCCCATCAACGCTGGGTGCCAGGTAACTCACCTTATTGGCTCCATCGTTATTGATGGCCGAGGCCTTCAGTACGGCATGAATATGGTCGCCATCGGCCAGCGCATCATCCATACGTTTGAGCAATACACAGCCCACACCACTACCAAACAGGGTGCCGCCGGCAGAGGCATCAAAGGGGCGGCAGTGGCCGTCTTTCGACAGAATTTCGCTTTCCTTGTACAGATAGCCCTGTTTATGGGGCAACTCGATGGTCACACCACCCGCCAGGGCCATATCACACTCGCCGTTCAGCAGACTTTGCGCAGCTGAGTGTACCGCCACCAGCGAGGTGGAACAGGCGGTTTGCACGTTAATACTGGGGCCCAGCAAGTTAAACAGGTAGGAGACTCGGGTACTTAAAAAGTCCTTGTCGTTTCCGGTATGGCGCAGCAGGAAAAAACCAATATCCTTCACCAAATCTTTATTTGGCAACAGGTTATAGGGCATATAGGCATTGTGGCCGGAACCGGCAAACACGCCCACCGCACCCTCCACTTCGTCGGGCACGTAACCGGCGTTTTCGAAGGCTTCCCAGGCACACTCCAAAAAGTGCCGATGCTGGGGGTCCATAATGTTGGCTTCTTGCGGGTTAAACCCAAAAAACGCGCCGTCAAAACACTCCATGTGCTTGAGAAACATACCGGCTTTCACGTAATTGGGGTCTTCCAGTTCGCGTTCACTCACGCCAGCTGCCAACAGCTCTTCGTCACTCAGCTCGGTCAGCGCCTCATTGCCTGCCTTGAGCATATTCCAGAACTGTTGCGTATTTTCGGCACCGGGTACGCGGCACGCCATGCCCACAATGGCAATATCATTACTTTCCTGCGCGTCGTCGTGGGTTTCCATTTCTGCTTCAGACATTCTGCTTTACCGTGTTTCTCTTGCTGTTGTTGCACATTGCATGAATGCACAAATTTAATAGCTTAATGCGGCGCCATACTATCGGCGTCGGCGCCGGCTCATGGCGGCCTTACGTGCCGCAACGCGTGAACTGGCCGCCTTGGCACCCGACGGGCCTGGCTGGCCATCGCCTTCACTGGCAATAAAGCGGGCCAAGGCCTCAATGGTGGTATGACGGAACAGGTCGGTCATTTGCACTGCCTTGGTGACTTTCTCGTGCTCGCGCAATTCCTTGAGCACCTGAATCACCAGCAGTGAATGGCCGCCAATATCAAAGAAATTATCCTGCCGACCTACTTCGTTCACACCCAGGGCGCGCTTCCAGATATCGGCCACCAGGTTTTCCCACTCGTTTTCGGGCAGGGAAAATTGCCCGCTTTGCTTGTGCCGTTCCTGAATGGGCGCTGGCAAGGCCTTGCGATCCAGCTTGCCATTGGGTGTGAGAGGCATTGTGGCCAACTCCACATAAAACGCGGGCACCATAAACTCGGGTAATTGCGCGGCCAAATGCTGTTTGAGGGCATCGGCATTCAAATGCTGACCAAAAGCGGGCCGCACGTAGGCCACCAAGCGCTTATCACCTGCGGTATCTTCACGCAGAATCACCGCGCACTCGCGCACCGAGTCGTGCGCTTGCAGCAGGGATTCAATTTCACCCAACTCAATGCGATAGCCACGAATCTTCACCTGGTGGTCGATGCGACCTAAACACATGAGGCTGCCGTCTTCGGCAAAACGGGCCAAATCGCCCGTGCGATAAATGCGTGTGGGCGCTGCATCGGTATGTAACTGCCAGCCATCGACAAAACGTTCCTTGGTCAGTTCTTCACGCGCATGATAGCCGCGCACCACACCATCGCCGGCAATCACCAGCTCACCGGCGACTCCCGCGGGCAGAGGCTGCAGGTTCTGGTCAACAATATAAATCTGCGTGTTGGCAATGGGGCGCCCAATGGAGATCGCCTCACCGGGCTCAATATCGCACACCGATGACCAGATGGTGGTTTCGGTGGGGCCATACATATTGGTTAAACGCCCCGAGATAGCCTCTTTAATGCCTTCAGCCAGCGCAGGAGGCATGGCTTCGCCACCCACCATCATATGCTGAATGGGTTTGAGACGTGCTTTACTGGCGGGATCCGATACCAGCATGGTGGCCATGGAGGGTGTGCACTGAAAGTGCGTCACACCATGTTTTTCGATCAGTGCCGGTACGCTGTAGTCGGCTTGCCCCTGGCTTGCCGATGCCACTGTTGCACTCTGCGAACTGGAACCCAGCACCGAACCCACACAATTCTGCTTGAGTTGATCCAGGTAAGGCAAATGCTGCAGTACCACCTGCGTATCGATACCAAAATCAATCAGGCAGGCGATTTCGTCTACGCCGATTTCTTCGCACTTGGCGACGATATCACGCGCGGTCTCGGGCGTGCCGAACAGACCACTGGTTCTGAAATAGCGCTGAAAGGCAAATTCGAGCAGATCGTCCATGTCTTCATCCGAAATGGTCTCGAAAAATTCGTCCAGTGTCTTGCCGGTTTCTTCCGACATTTTCTTAAAGGTAGGAAAGGTCCACGCCGCCCCTTTCACCAAAAACATGGCGCTCTTGAGGTAATCCTTCATGGGCTGGCGCACGATCTCTTCGACCTGATCCATGCTTTCGCCCACCAGCGTATGCAGCATGAGGGTAATGGTGCCCTTGCCTTCATGCCCAGCCGCTTTGCGGGCAGCACGATAGGCCGAGACTTTTTCCTGCACTTCTTCAAAGGTTTGGCCCAGCAAGTGCGTCAATACATTCGCACCTGCTTCACCGGCACGCTTGAAGGTATCCACATTGCCGGCAGTCGTCACCCAATAAGGCAGCTGCTTTTGAATGGGGCGCGGCAGGGTACGCACTTCCACGTCGCCATTTGGCCCGGGAAAGGTCACTTTTTCGCCACGCCACAAGCGCTGCACCTTTTCCAGCGACTCAAACATGATGTTTTTGGCGTCGCTGAAGTTTTCGGGCTTGATGGCAAAGTCCGGTGGTGCCCAGCCCGATGCCACCGCCATGCCCACACGGCCATTGGAGAGGTTATCGACCACCGCCCACTCTTCGGCGACACGAATAGGGCTATGCAGTGGGATCACACAACTACCGGCGCGTAAGTCGACGTTTTTGGTAATGGTCGCCAACGCGGCACAGGTGACCGCAGGATTGGGGAACAGGCCGCCAAACGAAGCAAAGTGGCGTTCGGGGTTCCACACGGCTTTAAAGCCATGGGTATCGGCAAACTTGGCCCCTTCGAGTAGTAACTCGTATTTATTGGATTGGTGATGACTGTCCTCGTCAGCAACATTCCAGTAAAACAAACTGAAATCCATGTTGATAGCGGCACCCGCTGAGCCTGGACTGGCTGACGATGCTGTATCGCCCAGCGCACTCTGCTCGCTGTACAGCACCACCTTAAAGCCGCGCGCGAGTGTCCAAAACAGTTCCAACACCGAAATATCAAAGGAGATACTGGTGACCGCCAGCCAAGTGCCGGGTTGGGTGCCAATACAGGCATCCATACCAATGAAAAAGTTGACCACACTGCGGTGTTCCACCATCACGCCTTTGGGCTTGCCAGTTGAACCCGAGGTGTAAATCACATAGGCCAGCATATCGGAGCTACAGGCAATATCCAGGTTTTCGTTTGGATAGCCCCCCAACTCAGCGTTCAAGGTATCGTGGGCTATGACCGTTGCACTAAGTGGTCCCAGCTTATCCTGATGTCGTACCTCGGTAAGCAAGAACGTGAGGCCCGAATCCTCAACCATGTAGCGCAAACGATCCGCCGGATACAAAGGATCGAGCGGCACATAGGCACAGCCGGCCTTGTGAATGCCCACCAGCGACACCACCAGGTCGATGGAACGGTCCATCATGATGCCGATCAGGTCGCCGGCTTTGGCGCCTTTTTCTACCAGCAGGCGCGCCACCTGATTGGCTCGGGCATTGAGTTGTTGATACGAAACACTCTGCTCTTCGAAGGCCAAAGCAACAGCATCAGGAGCCAGAGAGGCCTGCTGTTCCACCAGGTGGTGCAAACACTGCGCGGCATTGTAGTCCTGCGCGGTATTATTCCACTCGGAAAAACTCTTTAAATCCTGCGGCGAGAGTATGCTTACCTCGCCCAACGCACCTTCAGGCTGCGTGCTCACGCTGGTGGCAATGGCATTGAGCTGGGCCAGCAATTGATTCACGGCCGCCTCGCTTAACACATCACTGCAATATTCCACACAAGCCTTGCCCTCTTCGTCGAGTATCAAGCGCACTTGCGTACCGGCGGCAGGCTGCTCATCAGGCGCAGCCCCCAATACCAGCTTTACCGGATAACCATCTACCGCGCCATGCGCCGCTAACTCCGGTTGCCTTGCCCACAAGTCGCTGGCCACCGTGCCCATATTACGGAACCGCGCCAGTTGCTCTGCTACATGCGCGACACCTATGGCAAAGTCCTGTGCCAGGTCCAGCTGCAAATTAAGCGGCAAACAATTTTCAAAAAATACATCGCACGGCGCCGGTTCACTCTGCTCCACGGCTAAGGTAAGCGACTCTTTGGCATTCAGGCGTGCCAGTAACAATGCAAACAAGCTTAGGGTATAGGCTCTACCCTGCTGCTGAAAGGTCGCGCTCGCCAGTACACTAGCGGGCAGGGCTACATCCCGTTGCTGCCAAGAGGACGTTGGCGCTCCTCCAGTCAGTGGCTTGGCACTGGGAATACTTAATGCTTCGGCCGCACGGTAGGCTTCTATCCAGGCCTCTTCCTTGCCACACACCTCGGCCACGCGGGCCGTCAGCTGTGCTCTTGCGGCGTTATTCAGGCTGGCTAACTCACTGCCAACCTGAACATTCAAGCCCTTCGCCAATTGCTGCAAACAAGGAATCGCCGCACCTTTAAGCGTAGTCAGCCCACTCAATTCCAACACGCCGTCACTGCAGCGCACTTGCAGGGCATCGGGTGTCATATTCGTCAACTGTCCGGGGGCTCGCTGTGGCCCGCGCTCAACAATTTTCGCCTGCTTCACCAGGAGCAGTTCGTCGCCCAAGAACAATTTGGCAGTCACTAGGGGATTAGGGTAATTGCCGTGATCCAGCGCTCTGACCAAGCGTTCGATGTCATCGGCTTTTGCCTGCCAATCGATTAAACCTGCCGCTTCGGGACGCTGATTACGCGCAAAGTAGCTGCGCTGGGAGGCATCCTGCTCTAAAGGCTGCAATTGCTCATTCAGGATGGCGTCGATCAGCCGGGTAAAGCTCTCCAGCCCAGCCTGATAACACTTGGCATTAATCGACAATGCGGTTTCGCCGGGCACAATGGGAAAAGTCTGCTGCATCAACAGGCGCCCTGTATCCACACCGGCCGTCATTTCGTGCCAGGTAACGCCATGCTCGCTTTCATCGTTGAGCAGCGCCCAGACCGGGGCGTTCAAGCCGGCGTAGCGCGGGAGTGGACCATCGTGAAAATTAATGGCCTGCCTGCCAAGCGCAAGCAGCCAGTCGGGCAAGAGGCGCAGGTTGGTTATACTGAATACAAAATCGAAGGCGGCGGGCTGATACTCACCCTCAAGCGTCTCATAGCGTTCAACATGGTTGATCTGCTTTTGAGTGCACCAATCGCGGATAATGGAATTTTTGGAGACAACAACGGCGAGTTCCACGCCGTGTTCAATTAACAGATCTCCACACTGAATTAGAAGAGACTCCTCTCCCAAAACAAGTGCACGACGCACAGTTCTTGCCACAATCTTTCTCCCTTTGAACATGCTAACGGAGCTTTTGAATACGCCCCTTTAACCCAAGCCGGCACGTCGCTCCGCCCAACTCTTTTTATACTTTCACTGTAATGAGCTTAGAACAGATTGCCCATTCTAAACGCCTTGGTCCCGCTTGTTGACTCTCTTTTACATTGTCTGTTCACAAAAACCGTAACCAGGGCTTAATTTGAACCTACAGATTGGCCTAACAGGCCTTTACCCACCCATAGCCAATACTTTAGGATGCAGACCTCAATCCTTAGTTACCCGCACTTACGCTGTATCGGTGCCTGGCAGAAAAAACGATGCACTACACTCCGGTATCAAGACGCGCATTTATAAAAGCCACCGGCCTCATTGGCATGGCAAGCTCCTCCGTTTACCTGCAAGCCTGCTCCTCGAACACCGGTAGCTTTGCGCTAAGCCTGTACCTCACCATTGAAAACCAAAAACTGGTATTTACCCTACCGCGTAGTGAAATGGGCCAGGACATCACCACCTCTTTTGCCATGCTGATCGCAGAGGAGCTGGATTATCCACTGGACAAGCTCACCGTGCGTTACGCCGGTGCCTCAGAAGAAATTCCACACCAAATGACGGTAGGCAGTTCATCTATCCGCACTTGGTGGCAAGCCATGCGACAGCTTGGCGCCAATACCAAAGCACTCATAGTACAACAAGCTGCAAAACAACACGCACAAGATCCGTCAGACATAACAGCGCATCAGGGCCGATTAACGAACGCCAGCGGCTCCTTGAATATCCCATTCGAACAGGCCCTCGCCTCAATCACAGTGCCGCAGTCTATTGAAAACGCGCCGCTCAAATCACGCGAGCAATTTAAGCTGATAGGGCGAGCTCAACCCAGCCTGTTCAATCGAGAAAAAGTGACCGGGCAGTATCAGTATCTCACCGATCACAAGAGCGCCCCCTCGAGCCTGACGATCGCCTCAGTCGCCTACAAAGCCCACTATAATCTCCCTAACGATGCAGAGCTGGCAAGAGTAAAAAACCAATATGGCCTGACTCAGGCCTTTGCTGCGAAAGCAAACGATGGCATATATGCGCATTACGTCTTTTTATGTCACCACAAAACCTGGCCACTACTGCAGGCCAAGCAGCAGCTAGAAAAGCACAAACACAAACAAGCCGAAAATCATGAGGTGGCAAACAGCGCCTTCGAGCAAGCCTTGGAACAGGCACCACCAGCTGCAATAAGCCAAGAGGCCATCACGCTAGCTTTTGTCACACCTCCTATTACCCACAGCCCCATGGAGCCACCTTGTGCAAGCATGCGCTACCAACCGGAGCAAACCGAAGTATGGGCCCCCACCCAGGCACCGGACATCGCACGCAAGGCCGTTGCGCAAGCGCTCGATGTAAATTCCAACAGGGTGACGCTCCACACCATGCCCATGGGCGGCGCTTTTGGCCGTAAGCGCTATGCGGATTATCTGCAAGAGCTGGCCTTAGCCGCCAAAGCCCTTTATGCAAAAGGAATCCAACAAAGGCTCACGCTGATATGGACACGCGAAGACGACCTGGAACGCGAACACTACCGACCAGCCACGCTACAAACCGCCAGTTGGGAGAATTCTGCACCCAATCAGATTCATCTGTCGGTCAAAGAAGGTTATGCGGGCGCCAACGCTACACAGGCACAACCTCTTCATTGCGACCTTCCCACCAGTCTGCAGGTCAACGCCACTAAATCAGCGCTAAATCATCATTTTAAAAGCGGCATATGGCGCGCCGTGCACCATGGCTATCATGCCTTTGCACTGTGCAGCCTGATAGATGAAATCAGTCGCCAAAACCAAAGCAACACCCTGGATTATTATCTACAACACCTGCCCCACACTGGCCTCAAAGAGCGGGCAAAAAACCTGATCAAGGGCCGTGCCGACCTGGACTCGCGCATGCATAGCATCATCATGCGCGTTGCCGCGATGGCCAACTGGCAAGCTAAAGCTGAAAACGAAGCAGCGCAAGGCTTTGCCGCTTATAGCGTGTTTGGATCACATATCGCGCTGATTGCCAAAGTACGTATTAATAACAAACAAGAATTAGAAGTCGAGCAAATCTGGGCCAGCGTAGACTGCGGCCAGGCGATTAACCCCGATAAACTCAAGGCGCAAATCGCGGGTGGTATTCTTTATGCGCTCAGCGCATGCCTTTATGGCGAAATCCCGCGAGAGAAAGAGGCCACTACGCTCAACTTCGACACGCAGCGCGTTTTACGCATGAGCGAAACACCTGTCATTGAAGTCGATATTCAAGATTCAGAGGAAGCGCCCACCGGCGCTGGCGAGCTCGGTGTACCCGCGGTCGCCCCGGCCATCTGTAACGCGATCAGAACTTTAACCGGCCACAGGGTTACAAAATTGCCACTCATCAAACAGGGCAAGATCAATTATGATAACGCGGTACAGGTAAGTACGGTTGAACCCGCATAGAATGCGCGCTTCGACAATTCCAAACAATATTGGCAAGCACACGGCATAACATCATGAACCCTTTTTTCTTTGGTGACTCCGCTTCCCCGCTTTATGGTGTATTTCATCCGGCAAATGTGACTAATCCGCGTTCCGAGGGCATATTACTGTGCGCCCCTTTTGGTCAGGAATACATGCGCTCACATCGCGCCTTTCGGCAGCTTGCCAATCTGTTGAATAAAGAAGGCTACCCGGTGCTCCGCTTTGACTATCGCGGCACAGGCGATGCCCATGGCGAACCAGACACCGCCAGCGTCGCCGATTGGATCAACGATATTAAAATTGCCGCAGAAGAACTTAAACACACCGCCCAAGTGCAACACATCAGCGTTGTAGGCTTGCGGCTGGGCGGCCTGCTTGCCAGCACTGCGAGCGGGCAATTGGGAGAAGTTCAAACACTGGCACTGTGGGACACCATCGTGTCGGGTGATCGCTACGTACAGGAACTCAGTGAAGAAATTGCCAGCAACCCGAATTCGAAAAGCAAGTGCTTCGACGATGCGGGCAACCTGCACTTTAATGGTTTTGCCCTGTATAAACATCAACTCGATGCCCTGAGCAAGATGGATCTCACCCAACAAACCCCAAAGGCCCGGCACGTCGTGCAGCTCTGTTCCTCCGAAAACGCGCATCAGGATGCGCTCAAGCAGGCATGGTCCTCCTTGCCGGGCTACGAATATCAACATGTTCCGGCCCCCGGAGACTGGAACTTTGTTGATGATTTTGGCGGCATACTGCTACCCCAACAAATCATTCAAGCGATTGTGCACTGCTTTAAGAACAAGGAGAGGTCGGCCGCATGAAGGAAATCGCACTTAAAATCGGCAAGCCCACACCACTCACCGCCATTGTCGCGACGCCCAAAGAGCTCGACGCCAATCAGCCTGCCGTATTGATTTTAAATTCCGGCGTCATGCATCATGTAGGTGCTTGTCGCCTATCGGTCAAACTCGCCCGCGATCTGGCAAAACGCGGTGTACTGAGTGTGCGTTTTGACTTATCGGGCATTGGCGACAGCGCACCCCGTACTGGCACCGCTTCCTTTCACGAAACCGCCATCAAGGAAATTCGTGAAGTAATGGATTATCTGGAACAAAAGCGCGGCATTAAAAAGTTTATTGCCTACGGTCTGTGTTCAGGCGCTGATGCATCCTACGACATTGCCCTGGCGGATGAACGCATCACCGCCATCGCACAAATCGACCCCTATTGTTATCGCACCTGGTCCTGGTACGTGAAACACTATGGCCCCAAGCTGTTCAAACTGGATGTATGGATTAATGCCCTTCGCGTGCGCTTAACCAAACAGGAAGGCTTTAAAGGGCTCAGCGCAGAGGTGAGCGAAGACAATCTTGAGATGCCCAGTTACGTGCGTGAATTCCCGCCACGTAGCGAAGTGGCCGAGGGCCTGAAAAAGCTCGTGGC
>JBFHVM010000019.1:0-19982 GCA_041589495.1 Oleiphilaceae bacterium
GCAGGTAAAGGCCGTGGTTTGTTCATACCAAGGAGTAGCGCGCTGATAATGCGCCTGCTCCGCCCCCCGCAAGGCCTTATGCATACGCAAGGCATCACCGTGATCATCATAGTAATCGTGATACTCTCCAAAAATACAATAGCCGGCACGTTCGTAGAGACCTTTGGCTGCCGCATTGCGTGTGTCGACTTCGAGGCGCATACTCAAAAAACCACGTTCACGGGCCTGGTCTTCCAGCGCGTTCAGCAGTGCCTGAGCGATGCCCTGCCCCCGTCCTTCGGGATGCACGGCCATGGAATACAGGCGCGTTAATCGCGTGCCCTGTAAACACCATACTAAACCATAGCCCCAAATGGACTCGCCATGTTCAGCCACCAACAAGATGCCTTTTTCATCCTGAATCCAGTGCCTAAAGCTGCGCCGGCTTAAACGATCCGAGTCAAAGCAGACTTGCTCAATGGCCAGCAAGGCATCGAGGTCGCCAGGTACGGCCCTGCGCAGCAAAAACTCCGTATTTATCATCGCGTCTTATCCGCAAAAAACGACAAGCTGCCTTGTGCCACCTGCCAGCTGCGCCACAGCACGCTCTGTTGCCAAAACGTATCGCGCGGACAAAAGTGGCGCAGCATGGCTTCTTTGATGGGTGCATGCAGCGCGGCTTCTTTGCAGCCATCATGATGCAACCAAAAACGGTGGTCATCCAGCAACACTCTAAACAAAGCCTCAGTGCCATAGCTGCCGAACTCCAACGTTAAAAAGCAGCCCATTTCCTGCATCATCTCGTGCCAGTGAAAATCGAGCAAACCGCGCTTAGGTACCGAAAACGAATCACCACTGTGGGTGCAGGCCACCGCCTCACCAAACAGGCGATAGGCATAATCATTGGCTTTTGAGCCGTGAGCATGATCCGAGATCAATTCGCCAAAACTCCAAGGGCCTAGACCCGTGTGCAGATCGAGCACGATCTGCTCGCGTTCATGCAAGCCCCAGTGCTGGCTTAGCTGTTCAATACAGTCCCGTGCAAAACCCGGTGCCCGCCCACCGTAAAATGGTGCCCAGTCGGCCTGGTATTGCCCGCCACTGAGAACTTCTTCGTAGCGACGCTGCCCCCATTGCAAGGCGAGAGTGGCGAGCTCGCGACGCCGTTCCTGTGCATCCTTGGTGGCGAAAGCCTCAAGCAAATCGGGATACTCTTCTGCCGGTGCTGGCAATTGTTCGAAGTCGACAAAATTGCGATTGGTATCGATCCCTTGCGCATCACAACGCCGGCCCCAGAGCATGCCCCAAGGGTTAAGGGCATGGATGACGAGTATGGCCGTGTCGTCAGGCAGAGACTCACCCCCGACATACAGTGCATCCAATAGATAGCGCTGAATCGCCGAACCAGCATAGCCTTCAACGCCATGCGTGCCACTGATCAGTACCAGAATCTTTTTAGCCGTGGCAGGCCCCAGCCAAACCGCATCGCATTGCAGTCCCGCTCCGTCATCACAGCTCCAGCTAAGCCTTTGTTGGGGCAGCACGCTTAGGCGTTCCAACGCTGCCAGTAAACCGGCACGGCAGGTGGTGTAGTCGTAGCAGAAGTATTGGTCTGTCGACACGGGCGACAATAGGGCCAGCACGCTTAGCGACCCCGGTTTTCCAGACGACGTAAAAACTCGGCCATAATCTGCATATAGAGTTCCTGCCCCAAGTAAGCATCCTCAATTTTGTAATCCAGGCTGGGGTTATCGTTCACCTCGAGCACATAAGCGCGATTATCGCGCATCTTGATATCTACGCCATACAAACCATCCCCCACCACCTTGCTGGCACGCAAGGCGGCATCGAGCACCGTTTTAGGCACTTCAAACGTAGGTAAACAATCAAAACCACCCGAAAAGAAACGCTTGGAGCCATGGTTATAGATCTGCCAGTGATTACGGGCCATGTAATAACGGCAAGCGTAAATGGCACGCCCATCGAGCACTCCAATGCGCCAGTCGTAATCGGTGAACAGATATTCCTGCGCCAATACCAGATCGGACATCTGAAACAACTCAGCGAGGCGAGACTTTAACTCGGCACGCCCCTTCACCTTAAACACACCCTTGGAAAACGAACCCTCTGGCATTTTAAGTACCAAGGGATAGCCAAAATCGTTTTCCAAGGCATCAAGTGTGCGGTCATCCTGCTCATTGAGCACCTGTGTTTTTAAACTCGGTACCTTTTGGTAGTTAAAGGCATCGTGCAGAAACACCTTGTTACAGCAACGCAGGATGGAATTCGGGTCGTCCAGCACCACCAGCCCCTGCTCTTCGGCGCGCCGCGCCAATCGATAGGTATGGTGATCAATGGCAGTCGTCTCACGAATAAACAGGGCATCGTAATGATTGATATCCAGTAATTCGTGCACCGAAAGCGCCTGAGCATGTATACCCAGTTTGGCAGCCGCCTTAATGAAACGCGCAATGGCACCGGCATTACTGGGTGGTACCTGTTCTTCAGGATCGACCAGAATGGCCATCTCCCAACGGTATTTTTTGTCGTTGCGGTCCTGCTTCCACTTAGCCTCGGTCTGTACCGTGAGCACTGCATCGAACTGCTCGCGTTCCTCCGCGTTGAGTTCCTGCAAAGACAACTGCCGTAAAGTAACCCGCCACTGGTTTGCCTGTGGTGCAATATCCAGCTTGAGCAAGGGCGCAGGAAAGCGCTGAAACAGTCCTGTGGCGAGGCCCTGCAGTGCCGGTTCAGTACAACGACCAAAGAGAATCGCACAGGACTTTACAGGGTCGACAACGCCCCCATCCGGCAGCGTGCTTTCGATCAACTGAAGTCCCTCATCAGCCTGCTCACTATTGCGCAGGGCGTTGATGGTTTTCACGCTGGGCAACACCCGGTGATGGCGCGCTTCGGCCAACAAAGAGCAATAGTAGCCCTTGCTCAGGTAGCGTTGGGATTCACACAGATTAATCACTCGAGTGCGCGGTTCATTCAGCTTGGGATAATCGTGCAGATAGGTCGAAAAGCTGATCACACCAGCCTGTTTTTCGTCGCTTAACAGGGCCGTATCATCAACAACAATCAATGTGCGCATGGACAAATTCTCAAAACCCTATCGGGCCTAACGGGGATCAAACAAGGGGGGCGATTTAGGCGCCTCCGCAAACTTGCTTTCTAGGCCGGTTTTGAGTTGTACGCAAGCAAAGAATAGCTTGCAGTGGTTAATCTTTCGTAACCACTGCAGCCACCTAAAGCTCTGCCAAATCAAACAGTATCTGCAGAAACGCCTGGACCGATTCCAAAGGGGCAGTTTCGGCCATGGTGTGATAGCCCGAGGAGGGAATCTGCAGGGTCGTACCGTCCACCAAACCTTGCGAGGCCGCGATAATGCGACCCAGTTCGGTAGAGCCAACAGACATAGAGGCTTGCCCCTGTGCTTGTAATTCAGCATTGCGTGACTCCACCCATTCGTCCTTGTAGGTGACCGCATAACTGCGTTTGTCACACAGTGCTGCCAACTTTGCGGTCAGGGCACCATTAAAATCGGCGTTCACGTCACGATGACGCAGTACCAGCGTCTGTTGTTTGGTGGCAGCGAAGTCGGGAAAGGGGCTGGTATCAAGCACGATCAACTGATTAGTCTTGCCCCCAAAGCGGCGGAACCATTCGAGCAAATAACGCCAGCTTTTGCCTGCTTCTTCTTCGGCCGTAAAAAAAGCGGTGCCCTTGAAGCCTTGTTCGAAGAGATACACCAGACAAGCAGCGGTAAGTACATTGTCTAACTGGCCGACCAGCGCTTCGTCGGTTTCTTTAAGTTTATCCGCAAAGGCAATGGGCGTACCGGCAACCAGATGCTCCAACCCACTGACCTTGAAAATCAGGTTATTGCGGAACTCGCATACGGAGGTTTGTTCAATGCGCCCCTTGCCTCGATACACCCCCGACCAGGGCTCATAGGCATACACCGTCTCGCCAACAAAACGCCCTGCGACCTTTTTCATCAGCTGTTCGTTTACTGAATTACCTAGCAAATCAGAACGCGCACCGGCCACAAAGGCCGCATACTGGAACTCATTTGGGCCGGTACAAATTAGACCGTGGCGATCGATATGCGATGAAAAATACAACTGATCGGGCTCACTCCCCTGTGCCACCAGCAAACCTTCGTACCAGGTGACTTTGGCACCGCGTTCTTCCAGTTCGCGCTGCAGCGCACGAAAAAACGAATGCTCTGCCCCAACCACAGACGGATAGCGCATTAATTGCGCGAGAATATCAATCATTGCCGAGGGTACTGCGGAAAGCACGTGCGTCATATTTTATCCTCGAGCAGACCATCTGCTCTTTTTTTGCTTTTTATAGTTGAATGGGGTTGGGTGCAAGAAATATTTGCGGGCTGCGCCCTTTGGGTCTGGGTCGGACGTCAGACGTCGGACGTATCACCGACCTTAGTGAGGTGTGGATCGAAGAATTTGTAAAGACGCGAAAATTGCAAGTCATGCTCTGCAATGTCGGCATTAATCTCGGTTTATCCTTCGCGTCGGACCTCTGGCGTCTGACGTCAGACCGGTATTTAGCGTCAGACGTCCGACCTCCGACTTAAACAATCACAAATAATTTCCTAACTAAACTACAATTCTCTTGCCAACCTGTTCGCCTTGTCAGGTAGAATGGCACCAATGTTTATTTACAAGAACTGTGACGGCATGACTTACTGCGTAGCGATTTCTACAGATAACGGTTTGGTCTTTTGCTCCGACTCCCGCACCAACGCCGGTGCCGACCTGCTCTACTCTCACAGCAAGATGCATGTGTTCAGCGAGGCGGAAGACCGCATGTTCGTGGTACTGACTGCTGGCAACCTGGCGACGACGCAGGCGATCATTTCGCGGCTCGAAGAAGAATGGAACGACCCCGAGGCGCCGCAAAGCCTGCTCAAGTGCAGCAAAATGATGGAAGCCGCAAAATACGTGAGCCAAGTGAATCGCGAAGAACAGCTGCAGGCGCAGTCGGCAACGGCCTCTGCCGGCGTGGATACCTCTGCATCGCTCATACTCGGGGGCCAGATCAAAGGTAGTGCTCCCGCCATTTACATGATGTATTCGGCAGGTAACTTTATCAGTGACTCCGACGACACGCCGTTTTTACAGATTGGTGAAAGCAAATACGGCAAGCCCATACTTGACCGCATTCTGACACGAGAAACCAGCCTCGAAGATGCAGCACGCTGCGCGATTGTGTCGATGGATTCCACCATTAAGTCCAATGCCACTGTTGGGCCGCCTATTGAGGTGATGGTATACGAAAACGATACCTTCGAGAGTGATCATTACATTCGCCTGGAATCCGACGATGCTTACTTGCACCAAATCCGGCAGTCCTGGAACGAGTCTTTAAAAACCGCTTTTGCTGAGCTCCCCAAATTCGAATGGGAAAAACGCAGTACCCCCAGCGCGAATGTGCTGGCAATGAATCAGGATAACTAATCCAGATCGACAACCTTTAAGCGGCGGGAGGCTGTAATGTCGATAACCGTGGCGGTACAACATCAAACCCATTATACCTTCGACCGTCCGGTGGCACTGTCACCACACTTAATTCGATTGCGGCCGGCGGCACACTGCCGCACACCGATTCAAAGCTACAGCCTGAAGATATCTCCCAGTAAATATTTCATCAACTGGCAGCAGGACCCCTTCGGCAACTATATCGCGCGGGTAGTCTTCCCTGAGAAAGTCTCGCATTTGCACATTGATGTTGAAGTCATAGCCGATATGACCATCATCAATCCTTTCGATTTTTTTGTCGAAGAAAGTGCCGAGCACTATCCCTTTACCTACGACAACGAATTACAAACTCAGCTGCAACCTTATCTGCAAATTAAGGAAGACGGCCCATTACTCAAGGAATGGCTGAGCAAAGTCGTGCGCAGCGAAACCCCTGTTGTGAACTTTCTGGTCGCCCTGAATCAGCGCCTGCAGGAAGATATTGGCTATCTGATCCGCGAAGAACCCGGCGTACAGTCCTGCGAGCAGACCCTCACGCTCAAAACCGGTTCCTGTCGTGACAGTGCCTGGCTATTAGTGCAGATCATGCGGCATTTGGGCATGGCGGCGCGTTTTGTGTCGGGCTATCTGGTGCAACTGCGCGCCGACACCGAGGCGCTCGATGGACCCAGCGGCCCCACCGAGGACTTTACCGACCTGCATGCCTGGGCTGAAGTGTATATTCCTGGGGCTGGCTGGGTGGGGCTCGACCCCACCTCGGGCCTATTTGCTGGCGAAGGGCATATTCCCCTGTCTTGCACACCCTCTCCCGGCGCTGCCGCGCCGGTCACTGGCGCGCTGGAACCCTGCGGAAGCACGCTCGAATTTATTAATCGGGTGATGCGTCTACACGAAAAAACCCGCGTCACCGCGCCCTTGAGCGAAGA
This sequence comes from Oleiphilaceae bacterium, assembly GCA_041589495.1. Lineage (GTDB taxonomy): Bacteria > Pseudomonadota > Gammaproteobacteria > Pseudomonadales > Oleiphilaceae > PZPK01. Next base: position 6,416 of record JBFHVM010000019.1, read on the forward strand.
AGCCTGGCAAGAGGCCATGGCCTTGGGTGAACAGATCGATGCGAAGCTGCAGGAACACGATATTCGCCTGACTCAAGGTGGGGAACCCACCTTTATTGCCATCGATTACCCCGACGATGCCGAATGGCACACTGCGGCCATGGGCCCCAACAAGGCGCGCCTGGCAGATGAACTGTTACGCCGTTTGCAGTCCCGCTTTGCGCCCAAGGGTCTCTTGCACCGTGGTCAGGGCAAATGGTATCCCGGCGAGCAATTACCTCGCTGGGCCTTCAATTGTTTTTTCCGTACTGATGGCCACCCACTCTGGCACGACGAGACCCTCATCTCGCCAGAAAAATCTCCCAATTACGGAATGAAACAGGCCCGACAATTTTTGCAGACCTTATGCCAAAAACTGGGGGTCGCCACACACGCGATCATGCCAGCTTACGAAGATGCCGCCTGGGCCTTGCGCAATGAAGCAGACCTGCCAGAAGATATCGACTTACGAGAAACTGACCTCGACGACCCACTGGAACGTCGCCGGCTGGTCAGACTCCTAGAAAAAGGCTTGGAGGAAGCGACCGGACTAGTTTTACCCATCACACGGTCAGCGCAAGACGAAAACTGGCGGGCAGCGCCCTGGCCACTGCGGCGTGGTCGTCTGATACTGGTGACGGGCGATAGTCCCATGGGCTATCGTTTGCCTCTCGACAGTCTGCCCTGGCGCGTGCAAAAAGACCGACACAAGCCCGAGCGTGATAGCTTTGAGCTGCGCCCCCCCCTGCTCTCGGCAGAGGATATAGCGCAACATTACTCGCAAACTGAGGCGCCCTCTCTGGCACAGATTCAAGCGCGGCAAATGGCCGACGAAGATGTCGACTCGGAGATTCCGCACACGGCACTGTGCGTCGAAATCCGTGACGGCCGCCTGTGCATATTTCTGCCGCCTCTGTCGCACCTCGAACACTTTATTGAATTGGTCACGCATATCGAAGCGACCGCTAAAAGCTGCAAGCTTACCATCGATCTGGAGGGCTATGAGCCGCCCCACGATCCTCGCCTGCGCAAGTTGGCCATAACACCCGATCCCGGCGTGATTGAAGTAAATATTCACCCGGCCGCATCCTGGCAAGAACTGGTCGAAAACACCCGTATTCTTTACGAAGAAGCACGCCTGAGCCGCTTGTCTGCCGAAAAGTTTATGCTCGATGGGAGACATGTCGGCACCGGTGGCGGCAATCATGTCACACTGGGTGCCGCAGAACCCGCCGACAGCCCGTTTTTGCGCCGACCTGAGCTATTGGGTAGCCTGGTTCTCTATTGGCAACACCACCCTTCGTTGTCGTACTTGTTTTCGGGCCTGTTTATTGGTCCTACGTCGCAAGCCCCGCGCATCGACGAAGCCCGCGATGACACCCTGTATGATTTGGAAATTGCTCTCCAACAGCTGCAGCGTGAAGACAATATCTCGCCCTGGGTGGTGGACCGTCTGTTCCGCAATATTCTGGTGGACATGACCGGTAATACCCATCGCGCCGAGTTCTGTATTGATAAACTCTACAACCCCGGCGGCCCAACCGGCCGTTTGGGTTTGCTGGAACTGCGAGCCTTTGAAATGCCCCCGCATTACCAGATGAGCGCCGTACAAATGCTCCTGTTGCGCGCACTGGTCGCCCGCTTTTGGCAAACGCCTTATACCGGCCGCCCGGCCTATTGGGGCTCCACCCTGCACGACCGTTTTCTCTTGCCTCACTATGTGGAGCAAGATTTTAATCAGGTGATTGCCGAACTGCGCGAGGCCGGGTTCAAGATAGAACGCAGCTGGTACGAAGCCTTTTTCAATTTCCGCTTCCCGTTTTACGGTGAACTCTGCGTGCGGGACGTACGCATGGAGCTGCGCGCGGCCATTGAACCCTGGAACGTACTGGGCGAAGAGGTTAGTGCCCAAGGTACTTCCCGTTATGTGGATTCATCCGTCGAACGCCTGCAGGTAAAAATCAACAAATGGAATCCTCAACGCTATGCCCTGTGCTGCAATGGCCGCCGCGTGCCACTGCAGGCCTGTGCCACCACGGGCGATTACGTCGCAGGCATTCGCTTTAAAGCCTGGCAACCCGCCTTTGGCCTGCACCCCCGCCTGCCGGCCCATCAACAACTGGTGTTTGATGTGGTAGATCTCGCTAACCAGCGCAGCATCGCCGGTTGCACCTACCACGTCAGCCACCCGGGCGGCCGTAATTTCGAGCAGTTACCAGTGAACGCCAACGAGGCCGAAGCCCGCCGCGTTGCGCGCTTTGAAGCGCGTGGGCATACGCAAGGGCCGATGGAAATCCCCGAGGAACGCATTAATCCACGGACTCCATGTACCTTGGACTTACGGTATGTTTAAGGGAAAGGCACAGGATAGAGGCGGCTTGATTGGCAATCCAGATTGTTCGAGTAGCGTGCACGAAGTGTTGCCGGCAACTACGGCGCGCACTGCAATCCGTTGTAGGCTGCAGTTTACATCTCCCTCGACCAATCGATCCGTACACGATGTAAAAATAGCAGATCGAAAAGGCTTGACTTAAGCGACCAACACAGGCAGTGTGACACCAAGTTTGGAAACCACCTCTGCTTTATACACGCCATTTCGTCGTAATCTAGTTGTTCTTCGTCCTGTAGTTTTTAATCTTTCGTCTTTTCCCTACGCCCGTGCCTCATGCAGGCTACTTACTGTTATCCACAGGATTTTTATCTATGTCTACGACCACAACCGGCACCGTAAAATGGTTTAACGAAGCTAAAGGCTTTGGCTTTATCGAACAGCCTTCTGGCCCCGACGTTTTCGCTCACTTTAGCGCTATCGCCAGCTCAGGGTTCAAAACGCTGATCGAAGGGCAGCTAGTTGAGTTTCGTGTCACTAAAGGCCCCAAAGGCCCTCAAGCTGAGAGCATCATTGCCATCCAAACATAGCAAGCATTGAATAATGAGAATTGGACTAGCCATTCAATCCTCAACTTCCGATGCCCCTCTCGAACCAAATCAGCCATTCAACAGCATGGACGGTTCGAGAACCAACACCCTCGTACGGATCCCGAGCGGGGTCACAATACTCCGTCAATTGCCTCGCACCCAAACGCAGCGCCTTATCGAAGCGCTGCCTTTTACCCAACTCAGCAACGCAATTGACTCCTTTTTTCAGAGTAAATTTATGATTACTACAACAACCCCGGCGATAAATGCCACAGACAAACAAAAATACCGCCATCCCATTCCCAATCGAAAGTTTATTCTTGGTTTGTTGAGCGAATCCAAACAGTCTTTATCCCGCCAGCAACTTGCCAATAAGATGGCATTATCCGAACCGGGCGAGCTCGAAGCCTTAAGGCGCCGACTTCGAGCCATGGAGCGAGATGGGCAGCTCGGCTTTGACCGAAAACATGGGTATCGTTTACTTCAAGAGGACGACCTGATTGCGGGCCGTGTAATTGGCCATGCCGATGGCTTTGGCTTCTTAGCGCGTGACGAAGGCGGCGACGATTTAATGCTCAATACGCAGCAAATGCTGACACTCTTTGATGGCGACCGCGTGGAGGTGCGCATCACGGGTAAAGACAAACGCGGGCGGGAGCAAGCTTGCGTGGTTAAGGTCCTCCAACGCAATACAACTCAAGTGGTGGGACGGTTGAAATGCGATGATGGCCAGTATTTCATTGCGCCCCAAAATAAACGTATTGCGCATGAAATTGATATAGATGCTCAACAACTGGCCGGCGCGCAAATCGATCAGTATGTGGTGGTTGCGATCACTGACTATCCCGATCACCAATACAATGCCTTTGGCAAAGTGATAGAAGTGCTCGGCGATGCCGATGAAGCCGGTATGGAAATCGATGTGGTCATGCGGGAGATGGGCATTCCCCATCATTGGCCAGAAGCCGCCATACAAGAAGCCAATGCCTTGAGCGAAACAGTTTCTGACAGCGACAAACTGCAACGCGTAGATCTCAGACACCTGCCCTTTGTCACCATTGATGGCGAAGACGCGAAAGACTTTGACGACGCGGTGTACTGTGAGCCACAGAAAAGCGGTGGCTGGCGTTTATCTGTGGCCATTGCCGATGTGTCACACTACGTAAAACCTGGCAGCGCTCTCGATCAGGAAGCACACGAACGAGGCACCTCTGTGTATTTTCCCGGGCGCGTGGTACCCATGTTGCCAGAACGCCTGTCGAATGGACTCTGCTCCTTGAACCCCAAGGTTGACCGTTTGGTGCTGGTGTGTGAGATGCATATTAACCCGCGCGGCCAGATGACCGACTATTGCTTTTCAGAGGCAGTGATTCATTCGCATGCGCGCCTGACCTACAACCAGGTGAATACCATGCTTACCACCCCCCAGGGCAAAGCTGCGCGCTCTTTGCTGCATAAGCATGGCGCTATTGTGCCGCACCTGAAGACCCTGCATGCTCTCTATGGCGCGCTGCAGAAAGCACGCATAAAGCGCGGCGCAATCGACTTTGATACCCAGGAAAGTACGTTCCAATTTAATCCGCAGCGCAAGGTGGTTGGCATCGTGCCGGTGGAGCGCAACGATGCGCATAAAATCATTGAAGAATGTATGTTGTGTGCCAACGTGGCCACGGCGGCATTTCTGCAAGCCATGAAGCTACCCGCACTCTTCCGTAACCACCTGGGTCCGCAAGCGAAAAAACTGCAAACGCTGCGCACCTACCTCGCTGAGAAAGGCTTAAACCTGGCTGGTGGCGATTCACCGTCGTCCAAGGACTACGAGCGCTTACTCTCCAGCCTGGATCAGCGCAGCGATGCCAGCGCAATTCAAACCATGCTGCTGCGCTCGCTCAGTCAGGCCGAATACAGCCACGAGAATGCCGGGCATTTTGGTTTGGCCTACGCGGGTTATGCCCACTTTACCTCCCCCATTCGCCGCTATCCTGATCTACTCGTGCACCGGGCGATTCGTTCAGTGATCCGAGGGCAGAAAAGCGGTGGCGCTTTGCGCAAGTTTCTAAGGGTACTCAATGTCGCAAGTAACGACCCTGTAAAGCGCTTAAAAAGCACCGCGCCAATCCACCCGAAAAAACTCTACCCTTACAGCAAAGAACAAATGGTCGCATTGGGTGAGCACTGCTCCCTACTCTCACGTCGTGCGGATAAAGCAAACTGGGATGTGGAAGCCTGGTTAACCTGTGATTACATGCGCGATGCCATTGGCGATCAATTTGAAGGCACCATAACAACCGTCACCCATTTTGGTTTGTTCATCGAATTGCCTGACACCAACATTGAAGGTCTGCTGCATATCACAGACCTGGATAATGACTACTATCACTATGACCAGAACAAGCAGCGCCTAAATGCTCAGCGCAGCAATAAAGCCTATGCAATTGGCGATCGCATCCATGTGACCGTGGCGCAGGTTGATATGGACCAGAAGAAAATCGCGTTCTCATTAGCGCCGGCACGTAAGCCGAAAAAATATGCGCGTAAGCATTGACCGGCCGCCATTTACTGTGCGCAATTGTGAGAGGGTTATTATTTGATACACTACAACTATACTTAGTGTAAACCCGCCTCAACTGCCGTGCGGTGGATAATTTGGCTCAACGACTCACTCACTATAGAGGATTGAGTTTATGGCCGAGAAAACTCCGGATAGAACGCGTACAGCGGATAGTGCAGAACACAGCCTCGGTGTGCGCATCGGCCGCGACCTGCTGAATGCCACCGAGCCGTTTGCAAAGGAAGTACCCGGCAAGAGCTGGCGCGCGGTCTTGACTGTTTTCACCCTGTTAGTGGGCACCCTCACGGCGGCAGGCACAGCCCCATGGCCCTGGCTACAGCTAACGTTTTCATTGCTTGGCGCCATGCTGATGGTGCGCACTTTTATCACCTATCACGATTACATGCACGGCTCGATTTTGGCGCATGCTAGCGTGGCAAAGGGACTTTTCTGGATTTACGGCTTGCTGTTGTTGGTGCCACCGCCTTCCTGGCAAAAAAGCCACAACTATCACCATGGCCATGTGGGCAAAATTGACCCCTTCGGGGTGGGCACATTTCCTGTGATGACCGCCGAGATGTGGCGTTCAGCACCACCTTTGCACCGTGCCTATTATCGCTTGCAACGTCACCCTCTGATCATACTGTTTGGCTACATCACCGTATTCGCACTAGGGCTCTGTATAATTCCTTTTTGCAAACACCCATGGAAAAATATCGATTCCTTGATCTCGCTCTTGATGCATAGTGCTGTGATTGTTGCCTTATGGCAAATGGCGGGGCCGGATGTGGCTTTTTTCGCTGTGCTATTGCCAATGACGATTGCCTGTGCCTTTGGCTCTTACCTCTTTTTCGCCCAGCACAGCTTTAAGAGAATGACCATTCTCACGCCACAAGCATGGAACTATTACCGTGCTTCTTTGGGGTCTTCCAGCTACATGCCGCTAAATAGATTTCTGCAGTGGATCACTGGTAATATCGGTTACCATCACATACACCACCTTAATGTGCGTATTCCTTTCTACCGTTTGCCCGAAGCCATGCAGGCAATCCCCGAATTACAAACACCCATTACCACCAGCCTGGAATTGCGAGAAATGCGCAACTGCTTTCGCTGCAACCTATGGGATGAACAAAAACAACGAATGGTTAGCTATCGAGAGGCGAAAGCGGCATAGTAAAGGATGGGACAAGCGCTTGCTAACGCGCTTTGACCTTATCATTGCTCCAGGCAATTGCACCTGGAAAGCGGCGACATATAAATCGCCCACAAATCTGTTCGACGTGGCTCGACATGCCGTGTAGTACAGAACAGTTCTGAACGTGGAGCACTCGATTGTGAATACGATCTTCAACATGCTCGATAAGCGCTCACCAAAGCATGTTTGGCGATTGACTCTGGCTATTGTACTGGTATTAGGCGTGTTTTCTGCCTTAATCGGGCAGTATGTCTCTCTCGAATTGTTTTATATCTTTCCCATCACCTTGGCCAGCTGGTACGGCTCCCGCAAAGCGGGCATTCTTCTTGCCTTGGTAGCCATCGCGTTATTAGTAAGCGTACGCACTGTACACACGCATTGGAGTGCACCGATCTTTTTTAATTACGTTCTGCCCTGCGCTGTAAGTTTTGTCGCACTCGCCATACTGATCACCAATTTTCGCGACGTACATCGTGAAGAATCCACAGCGGCGGATACAGACAACCTGACTAACATCAGCAATGCACGCGGCTTTTACGTTGAGCTTGCGAATGAGCTACTACGTTCATCGCGATATCACCATACCTTTTCACTGGCCTATATGGATATCGACGACTTCAAGCAGGTAAATGACACGCTAGGGCATGCCGAAGGCGATAAATTACTGATGAAAGTCGCCAGCAGTTTGCAGGATGCTCTACGGGCCACTGACCTTGTTGCGCGGATTGGCGGTGATGAATTCGCTTGCCTATTACCCGAAGCCCAACAACATGAAGCCAAGGCGGTTTTTACCAAAGTCCGGGATTTACTGAAGATGCAGATGGAACAAGGCCGGTGGGCGGTCACGTTTAGTGTGGGCGTGGTGACATTTGAGTCCATGCCTGTTGATATCAAAGAAGCCATGAAAGTGGCTGATGAACTGATGTATTCCGTAAAGCATTCGGAAAAGAACAATATTTCCTACCAAGTTTGGCGTACCAAGATTTAACGAAGAGCATACGTTTAGTTCTAGTATTCACATCAATTAAGTTTTCAATCAGGTCGGCTTGGATAAACGCTATTGTTAGGATAGGAGAAGCTTCCTTTCCCTCACCAGTAAGAACAGCGGAAAGGCCACTGCAAACGCGACGCAAAATGTGTTGGTAGAGGAATTGAAGATTGAGAGTTATTTTCCTTTGGATGAGGCGACGGTGAGGGAGTGTGAGAGGATGATTGAAGCCTGACGTCTGGCGTCCGGCGTCCGGCGTCCGGCGTCCGGCGCAAAGGCTACCCCTCCTCGTCATCCTGAAGAGTCCGCAGGACTTATTCAGGATCTTTCTCGGGCTCCTGGGTGTTCCAAACAGGTGGAGTCCATATACAGGATGACGATATAGGAGGGAGACTCAGGATGACTATTTATGGAGCTCTGGGCGACACTTAATGAAGCTCAGGAGATGAGAAGTGGTTTCCAGCCTCAGACGACCGATCAAACCCCAACCACCGCCTCATGCACAAACCGCAACTTATCCCCTATATGTTCCGTAATCACAAAAGGATAGGCATCTGGCAAACCCAGGCTGCGGTTAAGTTCGTTAAGGGTGACGGAGAATTGGTCCCAGTGCTGCAAACGCTGATCAAAGCTGGCGTCTTCGGGTAAGGGAGCGATGACTCCGCGAGCCATGGCGGTTTCGAGGGCATCCCAGCCGTGCAGGTAATGCGCAAATGTTTCTGCCCAGTCTTCAACTGCATGGCTGCTGGCGTAGGCCGAGATAAAATGCTGCTCCCAGCCTGCTTGAGGCCCGTGTTTGTAATGCTGCTTCAAGGCTGCGGCATAGGGTTCATAGGGGTCGCCAAAAAGTGCAGTAAAGACTTCTTTGTCGGGCACCAGATAATCAAAATAATAGTGTCCCACTTCGTGACGCATATGGCCCAGTACTGTACGGTAGCGCTCGCCATGCAGCTCTCGCTGCCAGGCGCGCTGAACGTCGTCGGCTTCCATCACGTTCACCGTGATTACTCCTGCGAGGTGCCCTGTGGTGACAAATTCCTGTTCCACATCTTCGTTGCTGCGCTGGTCTTCAAGAAAGTCGAATCGAAGGCGACGCAGCTCACCCCCCATGGGCACTTCCAATGGCAGATTGAAGTGGGTTAGGCCGAACAGTAAGCGACGCTTGGCACGCTCCAGTTTTGCCCAGCGCTTACGATTAAGCGCCTTGCTCATATCGGGAATCGTGCGCGTAAGCTGACAAGCGGCGCACAGGGCTTTGTCACCCAGCGCTGTATCTTCAGCGATCACGCCGTGACATACACCGTATTCCATGCGGTTGTAGCAAAAACGATAATGCAAACCAGTGCGCGTACATTGCCAACCGTTTTTATTTTGCTCCAGAGACAACACGCGTCGCTGGACGGGATCATAACCCACCAATCGACGGCAGCGCGTGCATACGCCGTTTTCTAAAAATAACTCCTGTCCGCAGTGGCAGAAATAGCGCTGCACGCGAGCTCAACCTCCCCTAGTCAAAGGCAAAATAGGTGTCTGTGATTTGCGTGTGTAGCTTACCCAGCTCCAGTTGCAGGTCGTCCACAAAGGCATGTAGCTGACTGCGTTTAAGGTGTTGCTTGGCGATACGATCGAGCTGTTTGAGCATACCTTGCAATTGCTTTTGAATCGCCTCGGGGCGGGGCACCTTGGCACAACAGGCTTCGAGTTCCCGCACACAGTGGCGTATGGAACGCGGGAAAGCGTCGTTTTGCAGGAGGTAATCCACCACATAAACGCCCTGCACCCCAATACGCCCCTGCTGACGATACCCCTGAAAGGCATTGAGGCTCTTTAATACGTTGATCCAGCGCAGGTTTGAAAAGGCCGGATTGATATCGTCTTCTTCCGCCAACAATTGCGCTGCTGCCACATCGAGAATGCGGCTGCTCATATCGGCCCGTTCTAGATTGCGCCCCAAGCGCAAAAACTGGTAGGCGTCGTCATGAGGCAGAGCCGCCAACACCACGCCGGTCATGCCCTGACAGGAACGCGTTAATTTCGTCAGTATATCATTGCGTTTGCGGCGCCCAATCTGCCCCTTCACATGATCGGAGGCATAAATATGCAATTCATTGAGCTGTTCCCAAAATTCCAGAGGCAAAATATCCCGCGTTACGCGTGCGTTTTCGCGCGCGGATCGAATACAGTTCACCAGCGAGCCGCTGTGCCGCCTATCGGAAATCAAAAAACGCATCACCGCATGTTCGTCGTGATTATCTTCAAATAGCTCGGTAAATTCCTCTTCGGCACCCACCACCTTTACCAGTTCGTGCCATTCCACTTCGGCATCGCGGGGCAGATCGAGCAGGAGGTTGGTCATGGTGTTGATCATACGCGCCGTGTCTTCGATACGTTCGAGATAGCGCGCCATCCAGTATATGTTTTCTGCAACGCGTGACAGCATCAGCTTTGTCCTCCCGTATCCACCACCCAGGTGTCCTTACTGCCCCCGCCTTGTGAAGAATTCACCACCAATGACCCCTCCGGCAAGGCCACACGACTCAGACCGCCTGTCGTCGAATAGAGGCTTTTGCTTTGCAGGGTAAAAGGTCGTAAATCCACATGCCGTGGAGCCACCTCGCCTTCGTCAATCACCGTCGGTACAGTCGAAAGATTCAGTGTGGGCTGGGCAATGTAATTGCGTGGATCGTCCTTAATCAGCTTGGTGAAGTGCTTGAGCTGTTTTTTGGTGGCCTTGGGGCCAATGAGCAGACCGTAACCGCCGGACTCGTTGGCGGGTTTTACCACCAACTCATCGAGATGATCCAGCACATAGGCGCGATCTTCGTCCCGCATACAGAGGTAGGTCGGCACGTTATCGATGATCGGGGCCTGATCGAGATAGTAGCGAATCATGTCCGGTACAAAGGCATACACCACTTTATCGTCAGCCACACCCGCACCGGGGGCATTGGCGATGCCTACCTTGCCTTTGCGCCAGGCGCGCATCAGGCCCGGTACACCTAGCGCGGAGTCTTTACGGAATTCTTCCGGGTCTAAAAAGTCGTCGTCGATGCGACGGTAAATCACATCCACCTGGCGCGGGCCATAGATGGTTTTCATGTACACACAATCATCGGCATCGACGAATAAATCGGAGCCCTGCACCAGCTCGGCCCCCATCTGCTGCGCAAGATAGGAATGTTCAAAATAGGCCGAGTTATAAATGCCCGGCGTGAGCACAACCACCTCGGGCGTTTCACCTTTGCGCGGTGACAAGGCTGCCAGCATTTCAAATAGCTGCGTGGTGTATTCATCCACCGGTTGAATATCCATATTCTCAAATAACTCGGGGAATACACGCTTCATCACATGGCGATTTTCGAGCATATAAGAAACGCCCGAGGGGACACGCAGGTTGTCTTCCAGTACATATTGCGTCCCGTCGCCACCTGTCACCAAGTCGGTACCGCAAATATGCGCCCACACCCCAAAGGGCGGACTTACACCCACACACTGTTTGCGAAAATTTTTAGCTCCCGCCAGCACGGATTTAGGAAACACGCCATCTTTCACAATCTGTTGATCGTGGTAAAGATCGTTGATGAACATGTTGAGGGCCTGCAGGCGCTGCTTGAGCCCGCGCTGGGTGCGATCCCAATCTTTGGCGGCGATGATGCGGGGTATCAGATCCATCGGCCAGGCACGGTCGATATTGCTGCCTTCGCTATAGACCGTAAATGAAATACCCAAGGCTTTAATGGCCAGATCGGCGGCCTGCTTGAGTTCAGCGACATCCTTTTTGGTCATGCCGGAAAAGTAGCGGCAGAGTTGTCGGGCTGCGACGCGAGGATTGCCCTTTTCCGTAATGAGCTCATCGTAGCCCGTAATCGGACCGTACTGCGAAAAATCAATTGCCATAAACAGAACTCCCATTCTGAGACGCTGGCAGAAAAACACAGTGCTGCAAACTCCAGTATACACAATGGCCTTGCTCTGCAAAGCAAAACACGCACTCGCCCGAGCGAAATATCGCCTATACTCAGCTTATCTGACGTTGCTAATTCTATTCGAGATACGGAAGACCATGACTGTTAGCAGTTCCACCCGGCACCATGCAGCAAACCAAGCTGTTGCTGTGCAGTTAAAGGCAGCGACCACATCTTTGCACCGCCAACTCGATAGCCACCCACTTGTTCGCTCTTTGGCCAAAGGCGAGCTCTCCAAAGAACGCCACCACAAACTACTCTGCGCTTTTCATCTGGCCTACGCTGACATCGAGCCCTCTTTACTGGCCTTTGAAAAAGCAAACAACGTCAAGTTTCCCTATGCCCCACGCCTGCCCTGCTTGCGAGAAATTACCGGTCAACAAGTCGATACCGTTGCATCAGTGGCCGCGCATAAGACACGCTCGGCCGCCGCCTATTGGGGCACACGCTATGTACTGGACGGTAGCTGCCACGGCGCACAAATTCTCTTACCCCGAATACAAACCCAGTTCGGTACCGGGCATCCAAGCTTAAACTATTGGAAGCTACTGGCCTCACAATCCCGGTATTGGCCTGCTCTCGTAGAGCAACTCAATGACTATCATGATGCCGGGCAAGTACATGCGACGTGTCTGCATGCAGCACAAACCACCTTTCAGAGTTTTATTGCCGCACTCTCAGGGGAGGCGTAAACATGCAAAACGGTCCTTTTGGAAATTGTAAGGAAGCACTGCTTCACAAGACTCTGGAGCTGCAAAGTTATGGCGCGATGTTAGCCATTGATAAACGTAGCCATACGATTTGTGCGGCGAGCGACAATATCAAAAGTTTTTTGGGTAAAGCGAGCACTGAACTACTTGGACATCCCTGGTCTGAAGTACTGCATCCTAATATGGTTGACACTCTGTTTGCCACCAAAGACAGCCTCGATGCCACCACCTGTCGCGTTATGCAGGGCGAGATTAATGGCAATTCGCTCGACATAAGCAACCACAGCGTGGGCGATTACACCCTCGTTGAATTGGAACCCGCCAAAGTTCTGGGTCGCGATCTGGACTATAACGCACGCAGTGCCTTTGTGCGTGGCTTGGCAAAAAGTGAAAATGCTGTCGACGCGGCAAAGCTGTTAATGTCCGAAGTGGCTCGCCTGATCGATTTCGATCGTGTCATGCTCTACAAATTCTTGCCTGGGTGGCATGGCGAGGTGATCGACGAAGTCCTTAAACCCGGCATCGAAGGTTTTATGGGGCTACGATTTCCTGAAGGCGATGTTCCAGCCAATGCCCGTCGTTTGTTTACAGCTAACCTGCAACGCCTGATCGCTAATGTGAGCGCCCCGAACGCCAACATTGCACTGCAGGATGCCAATGTCGATCTGGATTTGAGCTTTGCTCAATTGCGCGCCATTCACCCGGTACATATCAAATATCTTGAAAACATGGGCGTTGAGGCCTCATTCAGTTTGTCGATTATTTGTGAAGGCAAGTTGTGGGGCCTGATTGCCTGTCATCACCTCACACCGAAAGTACTTAGCATTCGCGAACGACAGCGCTGCGAGGAATTAACCCGTATCACAGCCATGCACATGAACGATGTGCAGCGCGCCGATCTGGAGCGCAGGCGCTACGGCTACCGGGTAGCCATTTCAGAAATACGAGGCTCACTCAATGCGCAACGCAAGGGTTATCAGGCCATCAATGCCCATATTGGCGATATTCGCGCTTTGTTTCATGGCGATGGGGTATGGCATCGCCTTGGTGGTGAGGATTTTTTCAGCGGCAATGTGCCTGATGAAACCAGTCTGAGCATGTTGCGTAACTGGCTGGAGCGCTTGAATCGCAACCAAATTGCAGTGCGTTACGAAGTGCCCCCAGAGTTCGCCTCGCAACCTGCTCTGGTGCGTTTTGCCAGCGGCATACTCTATATAC
>JBFHVM010000020.1:0-19046 GCA_041589495.1 Oleiphilaceae bacterium
AAAATCGCATGCGCTTTGTGACCGAGGTATATCGGGCAGTGCGGGCAGAGGTGGGGGATGATTATCCCATCGGAATAAAGCTTAATTCGGCTGATTATTCCAAGGGCGGGTTTACGCACGAGGATTCAATGACGGTTGTGCAGCACCTCTCGGAACTGGGTATCAATTTGATTGAGGTATCTGGTGGCACATACGAAAGCCCAAGTATGGTGGGCCACAAGATGAAAGAGTCAACGCTTCAACGCGAGGCCTATTTTTTAAGTTATGCAGAAGATGTTCGCGAACTGGTTGATACGCCTTTAGTGGTTACAGGCGGGTTTCGCAGTGGCAGTGCGATGCAGCTTGCCTTGGAGAGTGGGGCGACTGACCTCATCGGACTAGCCAGGCCTCTGGCTGTGGAAGCGGATTTGCCGAATCGTATTTTGGAAAGAAATGACTACCGTATCGCTATGAAGAGCCCTTCCACCGGCATCAAGGTCGTGGATAAAATGACCATGTTAGACATTACCTGGTATGAGTACCAGCTAGCACGTTTGGCTCAGGGCAAGCAGACCAGGCCTAATCAAAGCGCCTGGTCTGCTGTATTGCAAACTCTCGGCGCGGTGGGTTGGCATGCGTTCAAACAACGTCGTGCTTAAGGCTTGATGACGGTTTTTCCTTTGGCAATGACCATCTGATTGCGGCCTCCTTCCTTGGCGGCGTAAAGGCTTTTGTCTGCGTTACGAAATAGGTCGTTTTTGTCAATATTTGGTTTGGGCATGATTAAAGCGGCGCCCAGGCTCACGGTGACCGTTAACACTTTGTCTTCGTAGCTTACTCGTTGCGATTCAACACGCCGCCGTATTTTTTCTCCCAGGCCAACAATGCTCTTTTCACTGGCAAAGCCGACCAAGACAGCGAACTCCTCTCCGCCAATACGGGCGACCTCGTCGGTTTCCCTCTGGCAGGCTCCTGCGATACAGTTCGCAACGCTTCTTATAACGGCATCGCCTGCTGCATGACCGTGGGTATCGTTAACAGACTTGAAATGATCGATGTCAATGATGATTAGACCGATCATACTTTCGGCACGCATGTGTATTTTCCAGCCCTTTTGCAAGGCTGACTCAAAAAAGCGCCTATTGGATATACCAGTGAGCACGTCCTGATTATTGAGTCGCTCAAGCTGTTCCTGCTGTTCGATCATTTGAAAGTATTCGCGGTTCAAGCGGCTCGTTTGCACGAACATGAATGCGCCATAAATGATTAGCAGCACACCTACCATTTGCTGTGTTTCCGACCAAAATAGCGCGGCGATTGTGGGGGGGATAATCAATCCACTGTGAAAGGCCAAAAGTAGTTTTTTGTTCGGAGCGAAGTTAATGGCCCCTCCACTTACAAAGGCGAAAACGGCCATTAGCAGATACTCGAACATGATCGCGTAAGTGGGGTTGGTAAGGCTGAGCGCGAGGAGGATGCCGTAGCATAAAGCGGGGGCCACGCCGTTTATCACGAATAACGCCCACCAGACATCGCGAAATTGAGGGCGCATGCGGTTGGATAAGTGGGCTAGGAGGGTGCGGGATAAACCGACTAAAGTAAGCGCTGCCGTCCACAGCCAGAACGAGGTTGGAGAGACTTCGTAGAAACCCAGGCCAACGGCAATGACCAGCCAGGCGAGAACGTAGGTAAAACTGCCTTTGCTTGCGCGTAATTCAAGGTCTTGGTCAACGCGAGTGGTTAAAGCTCCGAGCATGATTGCTCCTGAATTGACTGCTGTTTGTTTCTAAGGCGAAGGGTAGTCGCTCATTACATTGTGTCAAAACTGTCCAGGGGCTCTTAAGCAGTCCATTCCAGTTTTCTACAGACCCGGTATAATGCAAAGCCATTCTATTTACTGATTTAGGTGATTCGTTTGCTAGAGGCAATCGAGCTTACTTGTGAACGCGATGATCGTCTGTTGTTTGAAGGGCTCAACATTGCTCTGGAAGCAGGGGACCTGTTGCGTGTGGTGGGCCCCAACGGTTCAGGTAAAACAACTTTACTACGCACGCTTTGCGGCTTGATTCCATTGCAAAGTGGACATATACGCTGGCAAGGTATCAGTACTGAGCAGGATCCACAGATTATTCAGCGCAATGTGCTGTATATAGGGCACCGAAGTGCTGTTAAATTTGGGATGACGGCTCTGGAGAATCTTCGTTTTCTACACGGCCTACATTCAGATTCAGATGAGCATGCACTCTGGCAAGCACTTGATCGGGTTGGCTTAAAAGGGTTTGAAGAGGTTGATTGCCGTAACCTGTCAGCGGGTCAACAGCGTCGCGTGGGTTTGGCCCGCCTGTATCTTTCTGAAGCTCCCTTGTGGATTCTTGACGAAATATTCACTGCTATCGATATAGAAGGTGTCTCTCAGTTTGAACAGTTGTTGATTGAACGTGCCCAGCAAGGGGGCATTGTCGTTATGACGACGCACCATGCCATGGCAATAGAGGGCTTGCGCACTCTGAGCTTAGGGGGGCGTATTCTTGGGCAGTAATGCAAACGGGGTCTCGTTAACGGCTTTTCTAGCACGAGTGTTTCTTCATGACTTGCGTTTGGCCTTTCGCAATCGTCAATCTCTACTCAACCCTCTGACTTTTTTCGTCATTGTGATCGTGTTGTTTCCGTTAGGGGTTAGTCCGGATTCGAAATTTCTATCGCAAGCAGCGGCAGGGCTGGTTTGGGTTGCAGCATTACTATCGATGATGTTGTCGCTTGATCGCCTGTTTCAGACCGACTACGACGATGGCACGCTGGAACAGCTCTTATTGTCGGGACAGCCTTTTTATCTGATTGTGTTGTGTAAACAAGCAGCCCATTGGGTGGTTTCAGCCCTGCCCCTGATCATCTTGTCACCGTTATTGGCAACCATGTTGCATTTACCTGCGGAACACTTGGCAATTTTGTTTGTCAGTCTATTACTGGGCACGCCCGTAATCGGCTTAATCGGTGGTATTGGTGCGGCTTTGACTGTAAGCTTGCGCTCGGGAGGATTGCTCATTTCCCTGTTGGTTTTGCCCTTAACCATTCCCATTTTGATCTTCGGAACGGGTGCGGTGTTAGCCAGTATGGAGGGGCTGAGTGTAAATGGCCATTTGGCATTTTTGGGGGCTCTGTTGGCGTTGAGCGTAACCCTTTCTCCCATAGCGACCTCTGCAGCGTTAAAAGCCGGTATGGCGCATTAGTTAGATTTAAATTAAGACAGGACATGAACTGGACTTTCTTTCACAAACTTGGTTCGCCACGCTGGTTTTATGACATGGCTAGCCGATGGCAACCATGGCTCTTGGGCGTGAGCCTCGTATTGATGCTTATCGGTATCGTATGGGGGTTGGCCTTTGCACCCCAGGATTACCAGCAAGGCAACAGCTTTCGAATTATCTACCTACACGTGCCCAGTGCGCTGTTGGCCCAGTCGTGTTACATCATGATGGCGGTCGCTGGCCTGGTTGGACTTGTTTGGCGTATGAAGATCAGTGATGTGTTTATTGCTGCTGCGGCGCCACTGGGAGCATCGTTCACTTTCCTGGCCTTGTTTACCGGGGCGGTTTGGGGCAAACCCACATGGGGCACCTGGTGGGTGTGGGATGCAAGGTTGACCGCGATGCTGGTATTGCTTTTCCTGTACTTGGGACTGATGGCGCTGCGCAGTGCGTTGGAAGATAAGGATCTCGTGGCGCGCGCATCAGCCATCCTGGCTCTGGTGGGGTCGGTGAATATCCCCATCATTAAGTATTCGGTAGAGTGGTGGAATACCCTGCACCAGCCGGCCACGTTCAAATTGACCGAAAAACCTGCCATGCCGCCAGAAATGTGGGTACCTTTACTGATTATGGTGGTGGGCATATATCTGTATTTTACGGCACTGGTATTCATGCGTATGCGCACCGAGATTCTGGAACGGGAGCGCCGCACCCGCTGGGTTAGGCAGCTGGTGGCTGAATCTGCGATGGTGCCACCGGCAGCAGGGGGACGCAGCGTATGAGCTTTGATAGCTTCAGCGATTTCCTCGTCATGGGTGGGCACGGCTTGTATGTGTGGTTGTGCTATGCAACGGGCCTGTTTGTACTTGGCGCCAATTGGTTCGCGGCACGAGCAGCGCGTACCGGTATGATGAAACAACTGGCTCAGCGTCAACGTCGTGAAGACGCATTGGAGCAACAAATGGACAGGAGAGAACGTGAATCCAAAGCGTAAACAGCGGCTCATACTTATCGCTTTTTTGTTGTCGGGTTTTTCGGTTGTGATCGGTCTGACACTTTATGCCCTGTCTGAAAACATCAATTTGTTTTACAGTCCAACACAAATAGCGGCAGGTGAGGCGCCAGAGGGAGCGCGCATACGAGCGGGCGGCATGGTGCTCGAAGGCAGTGTTAAACGTGATGCAGAGACCTTGGCCGTGAGTTTTGTACTGACCGATTATCAGGCAACAGTACCGGTGAAGTATCAGGGGATATTGCCAGACCTGTTTCGCGAAGGGCAGGGCATCGTCGCCTTGGGCCGCCTCGGCGGCGACGGTGAATTGATCGCCGACGAAGTCCTTGCTAAGCACGATGAGAATTATATGCCACCCGAAGTCGCAGAGGCGCTGGAGCAGGCTAAAGGAAAAGCCTACGAATCCAAGTATGGTAATTATGGTAACGAAATGAGTAGCGAGCGAGCGCAATGATTCCTGAGTATGGGCACTATGCACTGATTCTGGCATTGGTATTGGCCACGATGCAGTCAGTACTGCCGTTGGCAGGAACCGCGCGACGTGATGTGGCGCTCATGCTGTCCGCCCGGTCTCTGGCAGTAGGCCAGTTTGTGTTTATACTCATGAGTCTGATTTGTTTGGGCTATGCGTTCCTTCAAGACGACTTCAGCGTGCAGTATGTGGCGAACCACAGCAACACGCTGCTACCGGTTCAATACAAGATCTCGGCAATTTGGGGTGGCCACGAAGGCTCTCTATTACTTTGGGCCTTTATTTTGGCCTTGTGGACCATTGCTGTCGTTGCCTTCAGTGGGCCGCTTCCTGAAGATATGCTGGCTCGCGTGCTGGCTGTGATGGGTATGATTAGTGTCGGCTTCTTGCTGTTTATCCTGCTCACGTCCAATCCCTTTGATCGCTACCTGCCGAACTCACCGGCGGAGGGCGCGGATCTTAACCCTTTATTGCAGGATTTTGGTTTAATCGTTCATCCACCCATGCTGTACATGGGCTATGTAGGGTTTTCTGTTGCCTTCGCTTTTGCGGTTGCAGCCTTGATGAGCGGTCGTCTGGATGCTGCATGGGCGCGCTGGTCACGTCCCTGGACCACTGTTGCCTGGGCGTTTTTGACCTTGGGGATTGCCTTGGGAAGCTGGTGGGCCTATTACGAACTGGGCTGGGGTGGCTGGTGGTTTTGGGACCCGGTAGAAAACGCCTCATTTATGCCTTGGCTGGTGGGCACGGCGCTTGTGCACTCTTTGGCTGTCACTGAAAAACGCGGCGTGTTTAAGAGCTGGACGGTATTACTGGCGATACTGGCGTTTTCGTTGAGTCTATTGGGTACGTTTTTGGTACGTTCCGGCGTACTCACCTCGGTGCATGCCTTTGCTTCCGACCCCGAGCGCGGTCAGTTTATTCTGGGCCTGCTGGGCGTCACGCTGATCGGTGCTTTGGGGCTCTACGCGGCCAAGGTGCCTGAAGTACGTAGTCGCGCCAGCCATCATTTTGGTTCCCGTGAAACCTTCCTGTTAGCAAACAATGTGTTGCTCGTCGTGGCTTGGATTACCGTCATGCTGGGTACCCTGTATCCACTGATTCTAGACTTTATGGGGGCTGGTAAGCTGTCAATTGGCCCGCCTTACTTTAATGCAGTCTTCACGCCGCTTATGTCTGTTCTTGCCGTGGTCTTGGGGTTCGGGATCGTGGCCCATTGGAAACGGACCAAGGTGAAGGTGTTCGTGCAAGAGTTGCGTCTGATCGCCGTGATTGCTGTGTCTTCGGCCTTGCTATTGCCCTGGCTTACGCTTGGCCACTTCAATTGGGGGGTGTTTTTGGGGCTGCTGCTGTCTATTTGGATAGTAGGTGTCACTGTCAAAGACATATTGGCCAAGTCCATTAATAAGGCAGGTATTGTTGCGGGTTTAAAGAAGCTGCGTCGGGCTTACTGGGGTATGGTTTTGGGTCACATAGGCTTCGCCACTATGATACTGGGGGTTGCACTGGTCTCGCTGGAGTCCGAAGAGCGTGACGTGCGTATGCAGGCAGGTGATCAGGTTGAGATGCGTGGTTATGTATTTCATCTTGAGGGTTTAAGGCTTGCCGAGGGCCCCAACTATCGGGCTGACCAGGCGGTGTTTAAGGTGACGCGCGATGGCGAAGCCGTTGCGACCCTATTGCCAGAAAAACGCGTGTACTTTTCTCAAGCCAACCCAATGACCGAAGCGGGTATCGACCCTGGACTGTTTCGGGATCTTTATGTTGCACTTGGTGAACCTCTTGGGGCTGGCGCCTGGGCTGTTCGGGTTCAGGTAAAACCCTTTGTTCGGTGGATCTGGCTGGGTTCCATTTTCATGGCCTTGGGCGGCGTACTGGCGATTGCGGATAAGCGCTACCGCATGCATCGACGAGTGGGTTCGCATGCTGCTGCGGGAGACCAGAATCAAATGCACTTTAAAACGGATTAGACAAGAACCGAAGGACTAACTGTGAATCAACGACTGGTTTATATCACCCCCATCATTCTGGCACTGGGCTTGGGGCTGATTTTGTTTACAGCCATTGGTAAAGATCCTACACGGCTTGAAACTGCGCGCTTAAATGATCCGATACCGGCGTTCGAACTGCAGGATTTGGATAAACCGAAAGTCAGTCACACCGCTGTTGCATTGCAGGGCAAGGTCCGCTTATTGAACGTGTGGGCCACCTGGTGCCCCGCTTGTCGTGCAGAGCATGATTATCTGCAGCAACTGGCAGATGGCGGTATTGCGATCGTAGGCCTTAACTATAAAGACGAACGCGAAGCGGCCTTGAAGTGGTTAAAGCAATTGGGTAACCCATACGAGTTCAATATCTATGATCCGAAGGGAACGCTGGGTTTCGATTTGGGTGTCTACGGTGCACCTGAAACTTATGTGATTGATGCCAAAGGCTTGGTGCGTTATCGCCATGTTGGTGAAGTGAACGAACGTGTATGGCAGAGCAAGTTTGAGCCATTGCTCAAAGCACTTGAGCAGGAGGCAGCAGCATTAGCCAATCTGAATGGGAAGGGGAAGGCCTGATATGCATCTGTTGCGTTTCTCTGTACTTTGTATGCTCTTCATCGCACAGGCTTCTCTTGCCAGTATAGACGTGTACGAATTTGAGAACGAGGCTCAAAGAGAGCAGTACCTGGACTTGATACGCGAACTGCGCTGCCCCAAATGTCAGAATCAGGATATTGCCGACTCTAACGCGCCCATTGCTCAGGATATGCGTGCCGCTGTGCACCGCTTGCTCAACGAAGGTAAGCAACATGACGAGATCGTTGCTTATATGGTGGAGCGTTTTGGAGACTTTGTTTCCTATAAACCCAAGGTTTCTAGCGAGACCTATCTGTTGTGGTATGGGCCTTGGGTATTCCTCGCTTTGGGCGCATTGACTATTGTAGTGCTAAGCCGCCGTAGTCGCAGCCGCTCAGTTGATCAGCCGGTTCCGTTGAATGCTGAAGAAGATGCGCGTCTCAAGGCCCTGCTTGGCGACGAAAAACAAATCAAGAACAAGGATTCCTGATGACACAGTTTTGGTTGCCCATTGCTGTACTGTGCCTGCTGGCCACCGTGTTTGTGGCTTGGCCTTATTGGAAAATACGTCGCAATCGACGGGTCACAGAAACCGTACATAATGATCGTATGGCGCAGAATATCGCCATATTCCAGGATCGTCAGAGTGAACTAAAAAAGGAACTCGACGCCGGTCGTATTGATCAGGATGAATATTCGGCCCTAGAGCTGGAACTGGAAAGAACCTTGCTCGAAGACTCTGAGCGATTGGAGCGGGCGCGCACGTATTCTGCTCCAGAGCGTTCCGGTTTATTGGCAGGCATCTGTTTCGTCGTTTTACTTGGCGCCTCGGTATGGTGGTATCAAGAGCGCGGAGCATTACCGGAGCTGGCACAATTGGATGCCATGCGTTTTAGCGCTCAGGATATGGCAAAAGCCCGTGCCGCGGCTGATCAGGGTGATATGAATGCGCTGGTGGAGCAACTTTACGCCAAGTTAAAGGCAGCTCCCGATAATATGGAGGGCTGGACTCTATTGGCGCGTACAGCCATGAATATGGAGCGTTACGAATTGGCTGCCGAGGCCTACGAGCACATTATTCGCAGTATGGAGCAGCAGGACGCCAATCCGGCACCGGTATACGGATTGTTAGCGCAGGCACGCTATTTCGGTGGGCAGGGGCGCATGACAAACACCGTTCAGGATGCAATGAATATGGCGCTCACTCTCGATGAAAACGAGAATAATGCGCTGGGACTAAAAGCCATTCATGCGTTTCAGACTCAAGACTATGCTGTTGCGCTTGAAAACTGGCAACGGATTCTTCAGCACAATCCAGAGCATCCAGCACGCGCCTCGATTGAGGCGGGTATTGCCCGCGCCCGACACTTCATGGGGGAGGCTTCTCTCAAGGCAGAGCCTCAGAGTGGGTTAGAATCCGGACAGGGTGCAGCGATTACCGTTAGTGTAGACATCGCTCCCGAATTTAAAAGTGATCTAAACGGTAATGAAACTGTTTTCGTTTTTGCGCGAGCCGTCAATGGGCCGCCAATGCCGTTGGCTGCCAGTCGACATACCGTTGGTGAGTTACCTATTGAGCTTGTGCTTGATGACAGCAAAGCCATGAGCCCTGCGCTAACATTGTCGAGTACGGATTCGGTCAATGTCGTTGCCAGGGTATCGTTAAGTGGTGAGCCCATTGCACAGGCTGGTGATTTAGAGGGCAGTGTGGGCGCTGTTAGGACACATAATAATGCCGAAATTTCAGTGACCATCGATCGCAGACTATAGCGGGTATTCCTCACGCAGCAGGAGCTTACTATGAAACGCCTCACCTGGTTGCTTCTGCTGCTGGTTGTGCATGTTCTGGTGTTTGTTTATCCGCTTTGGCGCATTGGCTTATGGCTGAATGCGCCGCAATGGATACTCACTTTACTTACCATCCCCTTATTCTGTTCGCAGTATATTGCCCGTCGGAAACTGTACACCAAAGGTCAGCGTGCAACACATTTTGTCGCGGCCTTGCGCAATAGTATTGATTATCTGTTGGGCGTATTCAGCGTTGCTGCGCTGGTTCTTTTGATACTCGAGCCTGTATTTTTTGTTTGGTCCCCACAGCCGAATACAAAAGCGATGATGGCCTTATCGCTGATTGGCATGCTGGTGGTCTGGGGTTCTATAGCCGCTTGGCGTCCTGCCAAGCGTACACTCAAAATCAATAGTGACAAGTTATTACGTACGGTGAGGCTGGTGCAGCTCAGTGATGTACACATTGGTTCACGTTCGCGATGGTTCCTTAAGTACTTGCGGTGGCGCGTGAACCGTATGGATCCTCACCTCGTGTGTATCACTGGAGATCTCATTGATCAGCCTGGTCTCGATGAACTGTTGTTGGGCGATCTGGCCCGCTTTAATGCCCCCATTTACTATGTGACCGGTAACCATGAACGTTACGAAGATTTTGATGCCATACTGTTGCGCTTGCGTAATCTCGGGCTGCATGTCTTGCGCGGTCAGCGTGATGATTGGGAAGAATTGAGCATTCTCGGTATTGATGATGCCGATGATCCGAAGCAGGTTAAGAAAGGCTTGTCGGCGATTAGACTGGACGATAAACGTTTCAATATTCTGTTGTACCATAAACCGCTAGGCTTGCAGGATGCGGCGGAGGCTGGCGTCGACCTAATGCTGAGTGGACATACACATGGTGGGCAGATATGGCCCTTTCATTTAGCTGTAAAATCACAATTTCGCCGCCACAAGGGGGCGTTTTTTCATGGCGATACTCAGCTATATGTATCTGAGGGCACCGGTACTTGGGGACCCGCCTTGCGTCTGTTTTCGCAGAGTGAAATTACGTTGGTGGAGCTTAGTCCAAAGTAAATCTTACTCTGCCCCTTTTTCAAACCACCTTAATAAAGTCCTCACGAGGAAAGCGTAGACGGGAATTGTAAATGCCATTCTCAGCCCGCTTACCCACAGCAACAAACATAATGATCTGTCCGTCTTTAGGAATGCCTAAGGCCCGGTTAGCGCGCACGGCATCAAAGCCCTCCATGGGGCAGGTGTCGTAGCCGTAGGCCCGAAACGCCAGCATCAGGTTTTCGGCGGCCAGAGCGGTACTTTTCACGGCCCAGGTTTCCATGTCGGCCTTGGAAAAGGGGCCGCGTGGTACGGGGCGGGTTAAACCGACCAAGCCGTAAAAGGCTTTTTTAGCGTAACCAAAACTGTCAAATGGCCCCTGATAGTACTGGATTGGAGCGATACGCCGGTAGAAATTTTCGACGATGCCGGGCATCTTTTCATCGGGCCATTGTTTAATCTGTTCTTCACAATGTTTTCGCCAGGTATTGGTGCGTGCAACCACCGCAATGAGTTGCTGTGCCGTACGGGCTGCATTCTGGTTTAAACACGCGGTAACGACCTTGTCTCTTACGGCTGGTGATTTGATCCAATAAAACTCCCAAGGCTGCAGATTGCAGGAATTGGGTGCCAGCATGGCCAGATCCAGGCACTTGTCGACGACGTCATCGGGCACTTTTTCATTGGTAAAGCGACGCACTGAGCGGCGGGATTCGACGACTTTTACAAACTCCTGCACAGCGCTGGTTTCGGTAAGCGTTTCGACTTTACCCGGCAATTTATGATCCATGGACATCCTCCCAGTTTGAACTATTTATAACAGGAACAGGTAATGAATGGCAGCGTCAGCCCTGGAACCGATTGTTGCATTACTGATCCAACTAGCTGTGAGTGGCGTAAAAACTTAAAACACAATAACAAAGTAATGACGATAGGAATGTGCAGTAGAAAAGCCCGCAAGATGGATGGGCTAACAACGAAACCGAGAGGACATTCTTATGTTATTGACTCACGCCTTCGGCATGTTTACACATCCCGATGAAGAATGGGTACAGATCCGCAAAGAGCACGCGAGCCCAACGCGCGTGTACGTTGCCTATGTGGCCGTACTGGCAGCTATCAGTCCTATCTGTGCTTATATTGCCACGACTCAGATAGGTTGGCAGGTAGGTGACGGACAGCTCACTAAACTTACCGTAGCCAGTGCGATACAGCTTAGCGTGATGACCTATATTGCGATGCTGGTAGGTGTGTTTGGGTTGGGTTGGATGATTGACTGGATGGCGAAAACCTATGGTAGTGAGCACGACGACTACGCGGCCAACGGTATCGCTCTGGCCGCTTACTCATGCACGCCGTTGTTTCTGGCTGGTTTTGCCGTGCTTTACCCCGTACCGTGGGTGAATATGCTGGTGTTTCTCGCTGCGGCG
Source organism: Oleiphilaceae bacterium (assembly GCA_041589495.1). Taxonomy (GTDB): domain Bacteria; phylum Pseudomonadota; class Gammaproteobacteria; order Pseudomonadales; family Oleiphilaceae; genus PZPK01. Next base: position 11,544 of record JBFHVM010000020.1, read on the forward strand.
GCATACGCCGGTTATTTAATTTATGACGGCTTGCCCATCGTGCTCCGGATAGAAGAGGATCGGGCGCTTCTATTTAGTGGTGCCATATTGACGGTAGCACTTGTTTACCTGGTGAGCACACGCATTGGAACAGTCATTTTATGGAGTGTGGGTTTTGCACCACAGTTCGTGACGGCCTAGCTATCGTCTGGAGGATAGAGATATGAAACATGCATATTATATGAGTCGCGATTTAGACGAACTTGAACAGGTTCAAGGCGAATTAGCGAGCGAGGGCTTAAAAGAAGATCATGTACACGTGCTCAGTGATGACATTGCCAGTGTCGAAGAGCACGACATGCGCCCCGTTAATCCCTTCATGCGTACTGACGTGATCCATTCCATGAGTATCGGTCTGGCGATTGGGGTGATAGGTGCTTTGGCTGTCGCGTCAACGTCCTGGGTGTTTGGCATCAACTCACCGGTAGGCACGGCATTGGTGATTTTTGGCTGTCTGCTGGTGCTCGGTTTTTCTACCTGGGAGGGTGGTCTCTGGGGCATTCAGGAAGCCAACCACAAATACGCCAGAGTTGAAGACGAGATTCATGCTGGTAAGCATCTGTTGATCGTGGATTACGAGAATCAACAGGAGTTTCAGGCGCTGCGCAAGGTACAGCAACGCCATCCGGCCGTAGAATCTCTGCAGTTGTAGCTCTAGCCCAAACCGGCGCGGCATGCAGAGCCGCGCCAAAGCTGGGTGATGAGGCTGCTCTGATTCAGGAAAACAGGTCTTTTACTGGCAAGAGATTGTCATACTCAGGTGAAGATGCCTGAGCCTTGGCGGCAAAGGCCTTCATCATGTCTTCGGGACGGAACATGCCGGACTGCCAGTTAGCCATATATTTTAAGCTGTCTTCAACGGAGTGGTCCCTGCTGTAATTGAGCATCTCCTTGCAGCCCGTGACGGCAAGCGGGGAATGATTGGCGATAGTCGCGGCAATCTCCATGACTGCTGCCAGCAGGCTTGTCTTATCTGGGTATACGGCATTGACCAGCCCCCATTTGAGCGCTTCTTGGGCGCTGAACTTGCGGCCGGTATAGGCCAGCTCACGGACAATGCCTTCGGGGATGAGTTTAGGTAAACGTTGCAGGGTACCCATGTCGGCAGTCATACCCAGCTCGGTTTCTTTGATAGTAAAAAACGCGTCTTCTGTGCAATAGCGCGAGTCGGTGCAACATATCATGTCGAGGGCACCACCAATGCATCCACCTTGAATGGCAGAGAGGACAGGTACGCGCACTTTTTCCAGGGCGGTAAGGGTATCTTGCAGTTGCAACACCAAGCGTCGAATGTTTTCACCGATGCGGCCGGGGTCGCCTTTCATGGGCAGAGTTGTCGGGTTTTGGAAAACCGATAGATCCATGCCTGCTGAAAAATGTTTACCGGTCGAGGAGAGTACAATAACGCGCACACTGGCGTTGGCTTCGAGAGCCTGCGCGGCTTTTGGCAGTTCAAGCCAGAAGTCGATGTTCATGGTGTTGAGGGCTTCGGGGCGTTGGCACTGAATGTGGCCAATATGGCCCTCAACAGACAGTGCGAAGCTATTGAGCTCAGGTAAATCGGACATGTTTGCTGTCAACTTATAGCGCAAGATGGAAATTGGTAACTAAGATAAAGGGCCATCTTTGCAATGTAAAGACCGCTGCTGTGTGAAACCCAAATTATAGTTTTCCAGACAATGCCCTTAAGTGGTTAAGATCCTCGGCCTGACTTTAGGTATTGGGGATTCCGATGCGATAGGCTTCTTCTTTTTTCAGTAGATCCGCCTGAACTAGGGGCAAATTCTCCTGTATTCCGGTCAGTTCGGTGCGGTACGGATACTTGCTTGCTTTACCTCGGGCCGCACCATCGACCTGATGACCTTGCTCGAATTATTGCTTGTCCAGGTGGATTGAAATTCAACCGGAAGCGTCAGTGATGCATGCTTTTTGTGGGGGCGTTCTGTTGACACGGCCAGATTCTATCAATTAAATGAATGTGGATTACTAATATGGTGACCCGAGGTCATTTGCCAATAAGGTGCAGCTCGGCAGGTTCCTCTTCGATTAAAGGTTTTACGCTTTGTTTTCGTAGAGGACGGTTGAATAGTAACTGCTTCATATTCGACGCCAAGCGCGCCTGATTAAGGCGCGATCAGTTTAATGAATTCATCAACAGGCAAAGGTTTGGACAGGTGATAGCCTTGCGCCCAATCGCACTCGTTATCGCGTAAAAACTGCAACTGTTCTGCGGTTTCAACGCCCTCAGCAATCACTCGCAAGTTATAAAGCTTGGCGAGTTTTTGCATAATGGCGACCATTTCGGAACTTTCATTTTCTTCTGCGAAAAGCTTCCATATGAATGAGCGATCAATTTTCAGCGAGTCCGCAGGGTAGTGGATCAACTGGTTAAATGCTGTATAACCGGTTCCAAAGTCGTCTAAAGACAAGCCCACACCCAGATCGCGTAGCTGTTGAAGTATGGCATTGGCTTGTTGGTCATCCTGAACGAGTGCTGTTTCGGTCACTTCCAGCTCAAGCTTGGCGGGATCTACTTCGTATTGGTCTATCAGCGCTTTGACTGTGGCCGGGAAGGCCCGGTTTTGTAATTCAACGCCCGAAAAGTTAATGCACCAGACGCCGTCAAATCCATGTTCATTCTGTATTTCTTTGAGCAGCAACATTGCCTGTTTGAGAACCCAGATATCAATGTATTTGATCAGCCCGGTAGACTCGGCGATGGGTATGAACTTGTCTGGTCCAATGCCCAGCATGTCGGGGTTTTCGCAACGCAGAAGTACCTCTGCTCCCACTATATTGAGCGTTTTACAGTCGTACATGGGCATGAGCACAAGCGAGAATAGATCTTCCTCCAGTGCTCGTGTCAGGGCATCCTCTATGCGCTTTCTCTCTTGAATGCGAGAAGCAATGTCAGACGAGAAAAAGGTGTAGGAGGATTTTCCTTTTTCTTTGGCAACATTCATGGCTGCATCAGCATGATCGAGTAGTGTTTCGCTGTCGTTGGCATCGGTGGGAAATATCGAAATACCCATACTGGCTTTGATCCGTTGTTGTTGCCCCGCGACGGTAACGCCGGTTTTAAATCGCTCCATCAGACGGTCTGCAACCCCTACAATGTCGTCGGATTTATGCAGGTCGGTCAGAATGACTACAAATTCATCGCCAGCAAAGCGTGCCATCTGCGCGTTAGCACTGCTTACAAAATCATTGGGGCGCACCATGTTGGTTAAAATCTCACCCACCTTGGTAAGTACTTTATCACCCGCCTCTCGACCATGGGTTTCGTTTATCGCCTTAAAGTTGTCCAAATCAATATACAGCAACGCCACCATCGACTCATCGCCACGCGTGCGCTTGAGTATGCGGCCGAGGTTGCGCATGAAAGTGGTGCGATTGGGCAAACCGGTTAGCGAGTCATAGTAGGCCAGATTATGTATATCCTGGCTCAGAATGTCGGTAATGGTGCGGTGCGCTTTTTCCTCGGCTCTTATTGCGGCAAGACAAATCACACACAGTGCAATAAATGAAATTTCAAAACGCACTTTGGTCGTCAACGTGTACTCGGTCATGAGTAGTTCGGAGGCCGGAGTGAATAGCAATAAACTGCTAATGACGGCGAACGTGGTAGACACGCAGATGGCCGCTTTATAACGATTCAAGAAAAGATTGATAGCGATGCTGGGGTACATCCAGAGCATACCTGTATTCCCGGCCCCACCTGTGATTAATAGTGAAACCATTAAAACGATCATAATGCCGTTAAGCACCATGACGGCCAATTCATCATTGTCGCTGAAGTGCAGGATGGCAATGTTCACCGCTCCAGTGAACATAACGGCAAACAGAATACTGGCTAATAGAAGGTCTTCCTGAAGGTAGGCAGCGGTGCCAAAGAAAGACAAAATTACTACGCCAATGTATGAGAGTAGTTTGCACAATAAAACGCGGCGCTGGCGCCTAATTTCAACAAAGTCTTTGGTGGAGGATTGGGGATCTATGAGGTGGCGTTTGGACATAGTGACTTATAATTATTAACAGATCATTCAGAATAGCAAAGGTCGCGGGTTTGGCAATTCATTTGCTTTACGAACTAAGTGGAGTCGCATTTGAAAAATAACCGCAAGTCATTACGTTCACGGGGGCGCGATAACGGGTAGTATTCTTTTATGGCTCAAATCAAAAAATGCGCTGTGAACGCAGCGTATCTGCCCACTTGTTTAGTACTTTGGTGACTTTGTGTGATCAAGTCTTGAGCAAAGTCTGCTTGCCTGCTAATCTGCGCGCCGTCATAGAAATAGCCGTCGGAGTACAGAAGTCATGACTAAAGTATGTGTGATTGGTGCAGGAACCATGGGAGCCGGAATAGCGCAGGCATTTGCCAGCCAGGGCTTTGAGGTGATTCTGCGCGATATTCAGGCCGAAGCCGTTGATCGCGGTATCGCCACTATTCAGAAAAATCTGACTCGTCTGGCTGACAAAGGCAAGATCACCAGCGAGCAAAGCTACGAAATCATCCAGCGCGTGCAGGGTACCGTTGATCTGGCGCCCGCCAAAGACGCGGCACTCGTGGTCGAAGCTGCCGTTGAAAACATGCAAATCAAGCAAAGCATCTTTGCAGAGCTGGACGAGATTTGCGATGCCGACACCATCCTGGCGACCAATACCTCTTCTTTGTCGATCACCGAAGTGGCCGCTGCCACGGGACGTCCTGACAAAGTGATCGGTATGCACTTCTTTAATCCTGCACCCGTCATGAAGCTAGTGGAAATCATTCGCGGTATCACCACGTCTGACGAAACCTATGCCAAAGTTCAGGCCCTGACCGAAGCGTTGGGCAAGACTGCAGTTGAAGTAGCTGAGGCGCCTGGCTTTGTGGTGAATCGTATTCTGATTCCCATGATTAATGAAGCCGTTGGCATTCTGGCTGAGGGTGTCGCCAGTGCTGAGGATATCGATGCGGCCATGAAACTGGGTGCTAACCACCCCATGGGCCCTTTGGCTCTAGGTGACCTGATTGGTCTGGACGTGTGCCTGGCGATCATGGAGGTACTACAGGACGAGTTTGGTGACAGCAAGTACCGCCCACACCCATTGTTGCGCAAGTATGTGCGTGGCGGCTGGTTGGGGCGTAAGTCTGGCCGTGGTTTCTATGATTATGGTTGATTAAGGCCTGCAGGAAGCAAGAAGTAGCCACGCACCGATTTTTTGCGTGTCTACTTCGACTCATCGACACCGATTAAATTGTTTCGTATGGCATAGCGGACGAGTCCCGGGACATCCCTGATTTCCAGTCTGTCCATAATTTGAGCTCGATGCGCTTCTACTGTTTTGACACTGATACCCAGTTCGTATGCAATTTCTTTTGCCGCATAGCCCAGAGAGATCATGCGCAAGATTTCATTCTGGCGCGGCGTGAGGGAGGCTTTGTTCGAGTTATTTTGTTCAGGTTGCATCATGGCTTTGAGCACCAATTTTGAAACACGGGGGCTCAAATATTGTTGGCCTGCTAATACCGCATCCAGAGCCATGTCTAATTCGTTTTCAGCCGAATCTTTTACTAAATAACCCTCCGCGCCTGCTTTTAGGACCTTCATGACGACTTCGGTCGACTCATGCATCGACAAGGCAATCACCGGCAAGTCAGGGTGCGTTTCTTTTATATTCCTGATCGCATCAATCCCAGAGACATTTTTCATAGAAAGATCTGAAATAACAATGTCAGGGTGGTAACGATCAACCAGTTCAGCCATTTCTGACCCGTCCGAGCCTTCACCAACCACTTCAAAGCCGTCTGATGACTCAATAAGGGCTTTCAGGCCGGCACGTACCAGCCTATGGTCGTCAATGAGCAAGATCTTTTTCATGATCAACTCCAACTACACACGAAGGTTGATTTGGAAGGCTTAGCGAAATGGTGGTACCGCAGTTTTGCCTGGAAATAACGTCTACCTTTCCGTTAAGAAGTTGCACACGTTCTTGCATATACTTGAGGCCGAGGTGCGAAGTTTCAAGGTCATCGGCAAATCCCTTACCATCATCCTCAATCGTTACCGCCAGCATATCGTCTGAATCTTCAATCGTAATACTCACGTGAGAGGCTTCCGAATGCCTAACGATATTAGTAATACTTTCTTGCGCAACCCTGAATATGACGATCTCAGCTTCTGGCGTCAGTTTAACGGTGAACTCTCCATTGATGCTCCAGGATATTCCAACTGGCTCCAACATTCTTTCTGCCAGCCAGTTGATTGTGGGAACAATTCCCATTTCATCCAGCTGGGGTGGACGCAGCATGAGAGAGAGGTGGCGTACTTTATGAATAGCATCCTTACTAGTGTGAACGATATTATAGATTATCTGGTTGATGTTTTCGTCATTAGAAGATCGCAGAGCAAGTTTGCAAGACAAATTAATCGCCGTAAGGCTTTGACCTATTTCATCATGTAGTGCTTCGGATATCTGTTTTCGCTCCAGTTCGAGGTTGTTGATTGCTCGAACGGCCTGTTCCCCGAGTTTTTGCCGAGACACTTCCAGTTTTTGTTGAGTAGCAATCCGGTTGCTGATGTCCTGTACAAGAAACTGCGCTATCAGTTGACCGTCCCTATAAGAGTTGGCCCGCCCCGCAATTGATGCGAAGCGTTGTGAGTTATCTTCCGTATCAATTCTGATTTTGTCCAAGCGATGAATATCAAAGTCTCGGTCTATTTTCTTTAACATATTCAATAAAGAGGTGTTTTCTTCGCTTGCGAATAACGATTGAAGCAACTTTCCTGTGAGCAAATCCCGATGAGATACGCCAAAAACTTTTACGGAGGCCTCGTTGGCGTACGTGATAACATCGTTGTTTGTTGTAATGACGGCATCGGGCATCAGCTCTACCAGTTTTCGGTACATCTTTTCTCTTTCCGTGAGCTTCTGAAGTGTGCGGTAACGTTCTGTCATATCGATGCACGTACCAATTAACAGTTTGCCCGTATCGAGTTCTTCTATGCACTCTCCGCGAAAAAGAATCTTTCGCTCAATGCCAAAGATGACTTCAATGGTTAATGTTTGCTCAAATTCTTGTCCTATCACTATGTTTGAGATGAGGTCCTCAAGCGTTTTTCGGTCGTGTTGATTCAGCTTGTTGAATATCTGCAAGCTAGGAAAGCCTTTGGACTTAGGTGTCTTAATCGGCACATCGAGGATTTTTCCAGCCGTTTGAGAAAATACAAAGCAATCATTCTGATACTGATATTCCCAAAGGCCCAATTGTCCAATGGATTGGGCAGACTCCAGAAAACGTAAATGTTTAATGCGAACCTTCGTTGACTTTTGTTCTTGTGTACAGTCAACCAAGTCCACGATGGCTGATCGTAAATTGCTATGTGGCACCGCTTTTATTCTGACAGTAAAGGCGGAAACATCACGATTGAATCTGTTGAGGATCGTAAGGTATAAAGATTCAGTGTTATTCGTGCTCAG
>JBFHVM010000021.1:0-18991 GCA_041589495.1 Oleiphilaceae bacterium
CAAAAACTGTTCGGCGTCGTCCATGATGAATACGCGCTGCACGTACAGCTTCAGGCCACGCGGTGCTTCTCGGTTGTAAAGATCGAAGGGAGCCTTGGCAGGCAGATACAGCAGACTGGTATATTCCAGCTTACCTTCTACACGGTTGTGCGCCCAGGTCAGCGGATCCTGAAAGTCATGGGAGATGTGCTTGTAGAAAGACTTATAGTCGTCTTCTGAAATCTCGGATTTGGACAGTGTCCACAATGCTGTGGCTTCGTTGATCGTCTCGTCTTCGGGCTCTTTGGGCTCTTCGCCTTCTTCTGCAGGAGCGGGCTCAGACTTCATGATGACAGGAAAAGCGATATGATCGGAGTACTTCTTGACCAAACTGCGCAGGCGCCAGCCATTGGCAAACTCGGCTTCTTCGTCTTTCAGATGGAGCACGATTTGCGTACCACGATCTTCTTTTTCGAAGGAGGCAATCGTAAATTCACCTTCACCTTCTGAGGACCAGTGCACACCCTCAGACTTATCAAGGCCTGCCTTCCGCGTATATACGTCTACTTTGTTGGCCACAATAAACGCGGAGTAAAAACCGACACCAAATTGACCGATCAGCTGCGAGTCCTGTTGCTTGTCGCCGGTCAGCTTTTTCATAAAGTCGGCGGTGCCTGACTTGGCGATGGTGCCTAGATTCTGAATCACGTCTTCGCGTGACATACCAATACCGTTATCGGTAATGGTGACGGTTTTGGCTTCGGTATCGAAGTCGAGACGAATGTTCAGCTCGCCATCGTTTTCGTAAAGGGAGTTGTCGGACAGTGCCTCAAAACGCAGTTTGTCTTCGGCATCCGAGGCGTTGGAAATCAACTCACGCAAAAAGATTTCCTTGTTGCTGTACAAGGAATGAATCATCAAATGCAGCAGTTGTTTGACTTCGGTCTGGAACCCGAGGGTTTCCTGATTGGTTTCAAGATTTTCTTGTGTTGCCATAGTCCCTACTCGTGGTCTAACTGGTTATCGTCGCACTGACGATAAAGGTTACATGGAGCACGAACGCCACATGCGCCCGCCGCTAAAACAGTGTGTTTTGCTATGTGGGGACGGGCTGAATAAATTCAAGCATGAGCTTGGGCAATAGCTGTGTTTTAATGTGAGGCTTTGTTTCGGCGCTGGTAATGGGGAGAGCAAGATGCTGCGCGCAGTGGTTTATGTGTTATTTTCGATGGTGGTGTTGATTGGCGCGTTTGGCGTGATTATGGACGTGCGTTACGGTGGCGGGGATCTCTTTCCTGATCGCACCAGCACCCCGGTGTTACCCGCCAGTGCCTTGGAAAAAGTGGCCGACCTGCCCTACCCTCCCGGCAATATTGCCGTAGCCGACGATGGTCGTATCTTCTTCAGTTTTCACCCGGAAGGCCAGCCTTCCTACAATGTGGCGCAACTGGTTAATGGCGAAGCCCAACCCTTATTGCTGGCGGATGGCACTGAACCACCTGTGACCAGCGTGCTCAGCCTGCGCATCGACAAACAGAATCGCCTATGGCTGCTGGACTACGCCAATCACGGCAGCGAGACACCACAGATACTGGCCATTGATCTGGCGACCATGGAAATCGTGCATCAGCACAATTTTAGCAGTGATATCGCCGGTTTGGGCTCTCACCTGAACGATTTTCAAGTGACGAACAATGGCGACACCATTTTCATCGCCGACGCCAGCATACTGGGTTTGGACCCAGCCCTTGTGGTATATGACATTGCGCAGAAACAGGCGCGCCGCTTACTGGAAGATCACGATAGCGTGGTGGCCGATGACTATGTGCCCGTGGTCGAGGGCATCAAAATGCTTATGTTTGGCATCTTCGCCATCCGCCCGGGGGTGGACTCGATCGCGCTGGATTGTCAAAGCGAATGGCTGTATTTCGCCCCTGTCACCGACGAATACATGCACCGCATTCGCGTACGTGACCTGCTGGACACCTCTCTTGATGCTGAAGCCTTGGCCAGCAAGGTAGAACGCTTTGCCGAGAAAACCATGAGTGACGGCATCACCACTGATGACAGCGGCAACATTTACATCAGCGACCTGGAACACTCGGCCATTACCCGCCTCTCGCCACGTGGCGAGCTCAGCACCTTGGTGCGTAACGAAGCACTGCGCTGGCCCGACGGTTTCAGCTTTGGCCCGGACGGTTGGCTGTATGTAACCGCCAGCGCCCTGCAACACGTGATCGCCAAGCCGGCAGCTTATATTCAGGAGAAAGGGCCGTATCAGATATTCAGATTACAGACAGGCGAAAGTGCGGCGGCGGGGCATTGAGTTTTTGAGTCGGACGCTGGACGTCTGACGCGAAAAGCTTCTCCCTCTGGCATCGACTGCATTGTCGGCATTTATGTCGACAGGACCACACTCGGGAACATCGCGTTGGCATAAATGCCAACCTACATGGCATTGGCTGTAGGTCGACATTTATGTCGACAGGACCACCCGGGAACATCGCGTTGGCATAAATGCCAACCTACATGGCGTTGGCTGTAGGTCGAGATTTATGTCGACAGGACCACACCCGGGAACATTGCGTTGGCATAAATGCCAACCTACAAGCCCCTCGCCTAACGTCCGACGTCTGACGTCCCGCGTCCGACTTAAGAATCAATCCAATAAAAAATGCGCCCGCGCGAGTGCAATGGGCTTATCGCGGCTGTCTTGCCAGGCGTGTACTTCTACGTTGGCGACCCGGCTGCCCTGGCGGGTTACTTCGCAGTAAGCGAAAGTATCTTTGTTCATGCCGGCTCTGAGGTAGTCGAGCGAGAAGTCGATGATTTTGGGAAATTTGGGCGTTGATTGTGATACCAACAAGTGCAAGGCGCCCGATAACTCCATGAATCCACCGATGACACCACCATGAATGGCGGGAATGATCGGGTTACCGATGTTGCTGTCGCGTTGCACCAGTTTAAAGGTTTGCTGCTCTTCACTATCCTCAGTAAATTCGATTCCGATCATTTGGGCATAGGGAATGGCGTTAATCAGATCCTGATAGCGCCGGGTGTCGGCCACCTGTCTCACGACGTCTACCAAATTTTCGGCGCGATTAACTTTGCGACTCCCAGGTTGAAAGTTAAATGTAATCCCTTTCGTCATATGATCCAGCGACGGAATGCCCTTATCGCCCATTCTCATAAATGTCGCCACGCAGTGCCCTACCGTGCGGTCTACCTGGTAGGCTTCGCAGCGCATAAACAGAATGCTCGAAGTAACGCGATAACAGCTGGCACGCGCATAAACCGGCTCACCGGGCTTGGCAGAGCGCATGTAATCCACTCTTAAATCGAGGGTTGGGCACAATTCAAACTCGGGCATAGCGCAAAGCACGCCTGCTCCGGCAGTGGTATCCATTAGCGTAGTAATCGCACCACCATGTATGACACCCGTGTCGGGATTACCCACAATTCGGTCGCTGTAAGGTAATTGCAGAATGAGTTCATTTTCGCGCGCGGATACCACCGTAATACCGAGTTCCTGGCACTGCGCCAACACGCTAACAAAGCGATCAACCTGGGCAAACAATTCAGTTTCGTCTCTCATTCCGGCTCCTACTTCGGCAAACATATTGTGATGCACTTCACGCTTTGTGTTGGATTATAGCGGTCCAGACAGGCTTGAAAAGAAAATTTCGGCCACTACTTTGGCCTCTTATGAGCCTGGCGCGGCCAATTGAAACAGTGCATTGCCCCTAACTGGCTTGTCAGCGACAATGCGCTTTCACACAATGGTGCGTTCACAGGGAGAGACTATGTTTAACACATCACCTTGGCTTGCTTGTTTATTTCGCCTCGCGACTGTCTTGGCCTGCGCCATGCTCGTTGCCTGTGCCACCAACCCGGTGACCGGCGAAAGCCAGCTCATGCTCAGCTCGACCAATGAAGATATCACCATTGGTCGCCAACAATACGAGCCGGCTCAGCAGTCTCAAGGTGGCCAATACGTCGTCGACCCCCAACTCACCACCTATGTTTCCCGCGTGGGACAAAAGCTGGCCGCAGTGTCCGACACGCCCAACCTGCCCTACGAATTTGTGGTGCTCAACAATTCCGTACCCAACGCCTGGGCACTACCGGGCGGTAAGATCGCGATCAACCGCGGTCTATTACTAGCACTCGAAAACGAAGCCCAGTTAGCCGCGGTATTGGGCCATGAAGTGGTCCATGCCGCTGCTCGGCATGGCGCCCAGCGCATGCGCGACAACATGCTGGTGCAAATTGGTCTGGCAGGCATTGGCATGGGCTTGGCCGACAACGACTATCGCCAGTTGATTATTGGTGGCGCCGCCTTGGGCGCACAGCTGATCACCGCCAAGTATGGCCGCGAACACGAGCTGGAGAGCGATCGCTACGGAATGGAATACATGGTGAAAGCCGGCTACAACCCGATGGGTGCAGTGGAGCTGCAGCGCGTGTTTGTGCAATTGGCGCAGGGCCGAAAAAGCTCCTGGCTCGAAGGCCTCTTTGCCTCACACCCGCCGTCTCAGGAACGCGTCGAACAAAACCTCGCCACCGCGCAAGCGTTAGGTGGCAACACGGGCAAAACAGGGCAAGATGACTACCAGCAGGCCATCGCCTACCTGGCCTCCAAGAAAAAGGCTTACGATTTGGCAGACCAAGCGGCGGCCGCCATCCAGCAGGGTAACCACGCCAAAGCCACAGAACTGCTGAACGAGGCCATCGCGATTGAAGAGCGCGAAGCCTTGTTTCATTCCCTCAAGGGCAAGGCGCTCGAACAACAGGGGCAATCCAAAGCGGCCCTTGCATCACACAGCCGCGCAACGGAGCTCAACCCCAACCAATTTTCCTACTACCTGCATCGCGCGGAGAGCTATCAGTCGCTAGGTCTTAACGAAGAGGCCGAACGCGATCTCACTCGCAGCATGAAGCTGTTACCCACCAGCGTCGCAGCCCTGCAACTGGGTCAATTAGCCGAAACAGGTGGTGAACGCGCGCAAGCCGCGCAGTACTATCAGGAAGCCGCCAGGGCCCCGGGCAATATTGGCCAACAGGCAACCGTTAAACTGGCCCGTCTCGATATACAAAGCCGTCCGCAGCGATATATCGAAGTAGAGCACTTTCAAGACCCCAAAGGTCCACTGCTCGTGCGAATTAATAACCGCTCGCCCCTAAAAGTAACGGAGGTGAAACTGTTGAGCACCGTGTTTAACGAACAAGGGCAGCGCGTGAGTGAAGATGCGTGGATCATTGACGACCCCCTGGAGGCGGGCGAGCAGTCCCGCTTTTATCCGATTAAATCGGTCTATCATCTGCCCGCAGGGCAACAGGTGCGCACCCGCGTAACGGGTGTCACCAGCGAGTAAAGTAAAATAATAGCATCTAACAGGTATCTTCATGTCCAACAGTCCATTAGCTCAAGCTCTTACCTTGCCATGTGGCGCGGTGATTCCTAACCGGCTTGGCAAAAGCGCCATGACCGAGGGTTTGGCCGACAAGCACGACCGCCCGACCATTCGCCATGAGCGTTTGTATCGTACCTGGTCAGAGGGTGGCACTGGATTGCACATTACCGGTAACGTGATGATCGACCGGCGGTATCTAGAGCGCGCCGGCAATGTGGTGCTTGAGGATGAACGGGACCTGGACTTGTTCAGAAGCTGGGCCAAAGCTGGCAGTGTGGGGGGCAATCACTTATGGGTACAATTGAATCACCCTGGCCGGCAGTGTCCACGCATGGTCAATAAGCAGCCTCTATCTCCCTCCGATGTGCATCTCGATTTGCTGGGCAACTTTGGCAAACCTCGCGCCATGTCCGAAGAAGACATTCAGGATGTGATCAAGCGCTTTGCTCGCTCGGCTTCGCTGGTAAAACGCGCGGGCTTTACCGGCGTACAGATTCACTGCGCACATGGCTATCTCTTCAGTCAGTTTTTATCGCCTAAAGTAAATCAGCGCACCGATCACTGGGGAGGGAGTCTGGAGAATCGCGCCCGCATTATTCGTCAGACCATCAAAGCCGTGCGCGAAGTGGTGGGCACCGACTTTCCTGTCAGCGCCAAACTCAACTCCGCCGACTTTCAAAAGGGCGGCTTTAGCCTGGAAGACTGCGTACAGGTCGCCGAGTGGTTGGGGGAGGACGGCATCGATTTGCTCGAAATATCCGGCGGTACCTATGAACAGCTCAGCCTGATTGGCGTTGAGCCTAGCGAGGTGCGCGAAAGTACGCGCAAGCGCGAGGCCTACTTTATTGAATATGCCGAGCGCATCAAAGCGGCAGCCAAGGTTCCAGTCATGGTCACCGGCGGTTTTCGCAGTCGCTCGGTGATGGAAAAAGCCCTCGAAAACGGTGAGGTAGATCTGGTGGGTTTAGCGCGCCCCTTGTGTACCCAACCGGACTGTTCACGTCGACTGATAGAAGGCACGCTGGATCAGCTTGATGATTACGAACAGGGGCTGGTGTTAGGCAGCGGATTCTGGGGCAACAACAGTTCGTCCAACCTGGTGAAAGCCATCAACAGTTTTGGCCAGGTGGGCTTTTACTACTGGCAGATTATTCGACTTGGCGAGGGTAAACCCCCAGAGCCGGGCTTAAAAGTGTTCCGCTCCTTTCTGCGCCATATGAAAAATGACTTTAGGCTCAACCTGCAGCGGAAACTCGCCTGAGCAAATCGACCAGTGCCCAGTGCATGGATTCAGCCGAAGTGGCAGGCGATTCCTGCATAAAACAGTGCCCGCCAGGCATAAGTTCAAAGGTATAGCGTTCATTGCCCTGCCGAATGCGGGGCAAGGCTTTATGAATAAACGAAAAGGTGTGCTCTCCGACCATCATCCGCACGGGCACCTGTATTTGATGAATGGCCTGCCACAGGTGCGGCGTGTAGGAGGCAAAAATAGCGGCTTCGATACGCGGCGGGCATTTTAACGAAAAGCTGCCATCCTCTTCTGCCTGCATGGCATGCTGCAGATAAGAACGCAGGCAGTTATCTTCCCAGCTCTTAAACACCCCTCGTTGATAAAAATATTCCCAAAGCTTGTTTTCGTCGGGCCAGGTCACCGAGCGAATGCGCGCCTGCCGCGCCAGCGGTAAATGCTGCATCACCCCCAGCATCCCCAGCACAGAAAATGCCTTGACCATGGCCGGTGGCGCATAGGTGGGGTCGAGCAGCAACGCGGTATCGAACAACTCCGGGTAACGCGCCATCACCAATGTCGATAACACTGCACCATAACTATGCCCACTGGCAATGCGGGGCTGCCCCTGCCACAGCGGCATAAAGTGCTGCCATACCTCGGCCAGCAGCTGCGCATTACGATTCCAGCCCAGATAAGCGATGCCGGGGTCGGAATCGCCATGGCCCTGGGTATCGCTAATGAAAATATCAAAGTCATCCTGCAATGGTGCCAGTACTTGTTCATAGGTAAGCCCACAGAAGCCGTTGCCATGGACAAAGTGCAAGACGGGCTTATCGCGGGGAATGGAATGCCAGCCACGCAGGGTGAAGCCTTCAGCACAGGTATACTCCCAGGACTGCATGTCACGCAGTTTCATAGTGACCTCTTGGGGCAAGCAGGGCGATCAATCGTTGCAACTCCGGCACCAAAGCAGCAGGCAAGTGATCACCTTGCTGCCAGAGTGATTCGAGATTCGCAGATGGATAGTGGTGGTCGCGTAAATAATGAATAAACTTCAGGGTACGGAAGGCATCAAACCAGTCGTGAAAAGCCCGTTCAATGTCCTTGGGACGCTGCTTGGCGAGGTGTGTAACGAAACGGTTAATACCCAAATTCGTTAACGCGGCCTGAATATGCTTGCTCATATTGGCCCCTGCCTCATGCTCCAGCGTCTCAAAAAAAACAGCCTCAATACTTTGCTCGTTTATATCCTCCGGTAATGACCAACGAGGCACCCCCTGTAAAAGCGCTCGCAAGGCCTTGAAGGCTTGTGGTGGGTAGTAAAGATAATCGCGGTAGGGGTCTTTTAAGGCAGTGATGTCGACCAAGGCAGGACCGGTACCAAAAGGCACCCGTTGGCTGTCACGGCCCGCCAATACAATCGCGGAAACAGGCGGCATTACCACGCGCCCCAGTTTGGCGACCTTATTCAGCAGATAAAAGTCTTCACCTGCCGCCCGTTGCGGCATACCTCTGGCTTGGGCATAGGCCTTTGGGCGCACTGCCAAGGTGCTGCCAATACTGTGATAAGCATAGGGTGACCCCGCTTCGCTCAGCGCCGCCGTATAATAGTCGAGGCGAAACTGATAGAGGGCCATGGCTTTTTCCAGCCCCGGTTCCGCAATATGCGCATAGGGATATACCAGAGCAGTGACTACCTCATTAGCAGAGCCGGAATTCGGATAATCCGGTAAAGCAAAATAGTCATTGGGTAAACGTGCATCGGCATCGGTACTGTGCAGCCACTCAACATGCTGCCCAAACTTTTGCGCGCTTTGTTCACTCATCGCCAGCGCCAGATCCAGGCCTATTTTTCGAGCTCGCCCTACGCCCAGCTTGGGATCGATCAAGTTGCCCTCACCGCTCAGATCGAGCACAAATACACTCTGATTCGAACTCAACTGTGCGTGCAGACAGCGAATGCCACCGGCATTGGTAGCAGCGCGCAGGCCAAACAGTTCACATAACTGATCGCGTGTGTTGCGCGTTCGCTCAAGCGCATCGCGCTCGGCACTAGCAGGTGCGTTGAGCACCAAAATCGTTGCGCGCGGAGCAGGGTCAGGATGCCTGACCAGAGCCGCCAAGGCCTCGGCGAGTTCATCGAAGGCAGGAACAACCAACACGCTATTGATGGCGTGAGACAGCAATCTGGCCAGTTTATTACTGCCGGGTTCTGCGTAATTTTCCAGATAGGATTGGATGGCAGCCATGATGAGCGTTCTTGGCAAGGCAGGCCTATTCGGCAGACTTGCCGCTGGCACCTGCAAAGGATGGTATCGCCGACAGCACATCGGCAAGGGCTTCGCGCCGGGCCTTTAAACCTTCATCGTCGTAGGGTTTAGGTGGATGCTTACCCCATATGGGCGCGGGCCAGGCTGCATCATCGCTGAAGCGCACCACATGATGAATATGCAATTGACTGACGACGTTTCCCAAGGCAGCCACGTTGAGTTTTTCACCAGAGAACGCCTGCATCATGCCGCGCCCGAGCGCTGTGGATTCACAATCCAGCTGCTGGCGTTGCGCTGCATCCAACTCATACAGCTCGCGTATACCCGCGATACGTGGCACCAGAATCACCCAGGGATAATGGCAGTCATTCATCAACAACACTTCACACAGGGGCCACGATGCAAGATGCACCGTGTCGGCCTGCAAGCGCTCGTCAAGCTTAAACTCAGCCATCCTGTTTACGGCCCTGCCAGACCTTTTCCCAATCGAGTGCCGACTGTACGATCACGCCTAGATCATCATGATCAGGCTCCCAGTTAAGCACAGCTTTAATCTTGCTGTTGTCAGCCATTAGCGCATCAGGGTCGCCAGCGCGGCGGCCCACTTCTTCGGCGGGAAAGTCGACACCGGACTTTTGTTTTACTACGTCGATGACTTCTTTCACGGTAAAGCCACGTCCGTAACCACAGTTCAGAATCTGACTCTCTCCACCAGCCGCCATGTAGTCCAAGGCCATCACGTGGGCTTTGGCGAGATCATCAACATGGATGTAATCACGAATACAAGTGCCATCACGGGTATCGTAATCGGTACCAAAAATCTTCATGCCTTCGCGCGCGCCATTCACGCACTCGCAGGCTACTTTGATCAGATGTGTCGCTTCGGGTGTGGCCTGGCCGAGACGGCTTTGCAGATCGGCACCTGCCACATTGAAATAGCGCAGAATCACGTGATTGAGTGCAGATGCGGCAGACAGATCACGAATCATCTGCTCGCTCATCATCTTGGATGCGCCATAGGGATTAATTGGCGCCAGAGGCATATCCTCCGTGAGGACTTTTTCGTCAGGCATGCCATAAACCGCCGCCGTGGACGAAAACACCATGTAAGGTGTTTGGTGCTTTTCCATCACACTGAGCAGGTTCAATGTATTGCGAGTGTTGTTGCGGTAATACTTGAGTGGATTACTCACCGACTCGGGGACGACAATATTGGCAGCAAAGTGCAACACAGCCTCAAATTTGTGCTCGGTAAATACCTGATCGAGCTTTTCGCTATTGGCCAGATCACCCACAATCAGTTCGCCATAGGTCACCGCCCATTCGTAGCCGGTGCTGAGATTGTCGTAGACGATAATATCGTGACCCGCTTCGCCCAATTGCTTAACCACGTGACTACCTATGTAGCCGGCACCACCAGTAACCAGTACTTTCATACTTCTACTTTCCCCTTGCCTGTGTTCCTTGCTATGTATCGTGTTGTTGCCTTGCGGCTTGCTTAAGTGCCTTCTGTCGTGCCCGGCGCGCCGCAAAAAAATCTGAAATCAGTGCGCTGCACTCGTCTGCCAACACCCCTTCGGTGATGGCAACGCTGGTATTCATGGCAGCATGTTCCAGCAAACGATTCTGACTTACTACTGCGCCAGCTTTGGGTTCGCGCGCCCCAAATACCAACCGATCAATCCGTGCGTGTACCATGGCGCCCACGCACATGGTGCAAGGTTCAATGGTCACGTAAAGCGTGGCCCCGGGCAAGCGATAGTTATTGTCGCTTGCCGCCGCTGTGCGCATGGCCACAATTTCGGCATGGGCACTGGGGTCACACGAGCCAATGGGCTGATTCGCCCCTTGACCAATAATTACACCCTCTCGCACCAGTACCGCGCCAACAGGCACCTCCTGATTGGCGCCAGCTTCGCGGGCCAGTTTTAGCGCCTCGCGCATCCAGTGCGCATCGTCGGCCTGCTGTTCCGCACTATGGCTCAAGCGCGCTTATTCCCACTCGATGGTCGCAGGCGGCTTGGAAGAGATATCGTAAGTCACGCGAGAAATACCGGAGATTTCGTTAATGATTCGATTGGAGACTTTCTCCAAAAACTCGTAAGGCAAATGCGCCCAACGTGCGGTCATAAAGTCGATGGTCTCGACTGCACGCAGTGCCACCACGTATTCGTAGCGACGGGCATCGCCCACCACGCCAACGGATTTCACCGGCAAAAAGACGGCAAAGGCCTGACTGGTTTTGTGATAAAGATCGGCTTTGTGCAGCTCTTCAATAAAAATGGCATCGGCTGCGCGCAGCAGATCAGCATATTCTTTTTTCACTTCGCCGAGAATACGCACCCCCAGACCCGGCCCCGGGAAGGGATGACGGTACACCATGTCGTAAGGCAGGCCCAGCTCCAGACCAATCTTGCGCACTTCGTCTTTAAACAATTCGCGCAGCGGTTCCACCAGTTTGAGTTTCATGTCTTCGGGCAAGCCACCCACATTGTGATGCGACTTGATGACGTGCGCTTTACCGGTTTTGGCTGCCGCCGATTCAATGACGTCGGGGTAAATAGTACCTTGCGCCAGCCACTTCACATTGTCGATCTTGGACGCTTCTTCGTCGAAGACTTCGATAAAGGTATTGCCGATAATTTTACGCTTGGCTTCCGGGTCGGCTTCGCCACCCAGGCGGGATAAAAACAGTTCTTCGGCGTCGGCACGAATCACTTTTACGCCCATGTTGTCGGCGAACATTTTCATCACCTGATCGCCTTCGTGCAGACGCAGCAGGCCATTATCGACGAACACACAGGTCAGCTGGTCACCAATAGCGCGGTGCAACAGCGCGGCCACCACAGACGAATCCACACCACCGGACAAGCCCAGCAGTACGTGATCGTCACCTACCTGCTCGCGCACCGTGGCAATGGCATCTTCGACAATCTGGCTGGGTGTCCATAAAGCTTCACAACCGGCAATGTTCAACACAAAGTGCTCGAGCAAGCGCTTACCCTGCAGCGTGTGGGTCACTTCGGGGTGAAACTGCACGCCGTAAAAATGCTTGTCGGCGTGATACATGCCGGCGATGGGGCAAGAATCGGTACTGGCCAGCAGTTCAAAACCTTCGGGCATGGTGACCACTTTATCACCATGACTCATCCATACATCCAGCAGGGCCGAACCATCTTCGGCCACGTGGTCTTTGATATCTGCCAGTAAATCCGATTCACCATGCACTTTAATCTGCGCATAGCCAAACTCGCGCACATTGGAAGATTCCACCTTACCACCCAGCTGTTCGGCCATGGTTTGCATGCCATAGCAGATACCCAGCACGGGCAGCCCCAGGTCAAACAGGCCTTCTGGCGCGCGGGGCGTGTCGTCACCGGTGACGGATTCCGGGCCACCCGCCAAGACAATGGCCTTGGGCTGATATTCACGAATTTCTTCGATACTCATGTCAAAGGCGCGAATCTCACAGAACACACCAATTTCACGCACTCGCCGTGCGATAAGCTGCGTGTATTGAGAGCCAAAATCCAGAATGAGTATGCGATGCGCATGAATGTCTGTCATGAATGTCCTGCCTGCTTGTCGGAAGTTCGGGTACCGTTAAAACGGAAAACGGGGCCAGTTGTCTTAGCCCCGATAAAATACTGCAGCAGGTGCCGCCCAGCGACACCCACTATGGCGATTACCGATCGTTAGCTGATGCGGTAATTAGGCGCCTCTTTAGTGATGGTCACGTCGTGCACGTGGCTTTCACGCATACCTGCCGAGGTAATTCGGGTGAACTGCGGTTTGGTGCGCATTTCTTCGATATTACCGCTGCCGGTATAGCCCATACTGGCACGCAGGCCACCCATGAGCTGGTGAATAATCGCCGTCATGGGGCCCTTACATGCCACACGACCTTCGATACCTTCGGGTACCAGCTTGTCTACACCAGAGCGAATGTCCTGGAAGTAGCGATCGCTGGAGCCTTGTGACTGTCCCATTGCTCCCAGTGATCCCATACCACGATAAGCCTTGTAGCTACGGCCCTGATACAACTCGATTTCACCGGGGGCTTCGTCGGTACCTGCCAGCAGGGAGCCGATCATGATGCTGTTGGCACCCGCCACAATGGCCTTGGCAATGTCGCCGGAGAAACGAATGCCACCATCGGCAATCAAGGGAATGCCGCGATCTTTCAGCGCCTCAGCCACATTGGCGACGGCAGAAATCTGCGGAACCCCGATACCGGCAACAATACGCGTAGTACAGATGGAACCCGGACCAATACCCACTTTTACCGCATCGGCACCGGCATCAGCCAGCGCAATAGCGGCTTCGGCAGTGGCAATGTTACCGCCGATGACGTCTACCTGCGGGAAATTTTCTTTCACCCAGCGCACGCGATCAATGACACCTTTGGAGTGCCCGTGTGCAGTATCCACAACCACCACGTCGACACCGGCTTTTACCAGTGCCTCGATACGTTCTTCGGTGCCGGCACCGGTGCCTACAGCAGCACCTACGCGTAACTGGCCGTGTTCGTCTTTACAGGCGTTAGGAAAGTCCTGGGACTTTTGAATATCTTTAACCGTCACCAGCCCTTTGAGCTCGAACTGATCATTCACCACCAGCACCTTCTCAATGCGGTGCTTGTGCAGAATGTCTTTGATGGCATCGGTGCTTTCACCCTCTTTCACGGTCACCAGTTTGTCTTTTGGCGTCATGATGTCGGCAACAGGCGTGTCGAGGCGACTTTCAAAACGAATATCGCGACCGGTGACGATACCCACCAGATCTTTGCCATCGACCACGGGCAAACCCGAAATCTTATTAGCAGCCGTAATCTGCAGCACCTCGCGTACCGAGGTTTGTGGTGTGACGGTAATGGGGTCTTTCACCACCCCGCTTTCGAATTTCTTGACCGCTTTTACCGTAGCGGCCTGATCTTCGATCGACATGTTTTTGTGCACGATACCAATGCCACCTTCCTGTGCCATCGCAATGGCCAGATTGGCTTCGGTAACGGTATCCATGGCCGCCGAGACCAGAGGGATTTTCAATTCGATATTTCGTGTCAGGCGCGTGGCCAGTGACACCTGGTTGGGAAGAACTTCGGAATAACCGGGAATCAGGAGGACGTCGTCAAACGTCAAGGCTTCTTGTGCAATCCGCAACATAGGAACAAACCCTTACCATGCCGAGATAAAACGCGCCATTATAGCGACTTGCGTGATGCGCGTACACTTATTATTGCGGCTCGACATGTCAATCGGGTGACAACCCCCGTCGCGCCGCCTGCTATTCCATTTTTTGATATACGCAATGCGGCTAATTAACAACAATTCTTGGCCGGCTGCGGCCGACAAGTCTATTCTGGACAATCATAGCTGGAGGAGAATTGTCATGTCTGTAGCACCCCGAATTCAAGCTCACCTGAGCCGAGTGGGTGTGCCCTATGAGCTGATCGCCCATCCGCACACACAAACCAGTCTCGACACAGCCCACAGTGCACATGTGCCGAGCAAGCAGTTTGCCAAGGCGGTCATGACTCACGATGGCGACAACTACCGCTTGTGCGTGATCCCAGCGAGTAACCGTTTGGTGCTCAGCTGGCTGAACAAGCACATGCGCGGCCGATTTCGACTGGTTGATGAAACCGAGCTGGCTAATGTGTTTGATGATTGTGAACCCGGAGCGGTTCCCGCACTGGGCCAGGTTTATGGGCTGCCAGTTATCTGGGATCAAAGCCTGCTGGCCATGGACGACATTTACTTTGAGAGCGGAGACCACCGCAATCTGATTCATCTGGATCACGGCGCGTTTATGCAACTGATGGGACTACAGGATCATGCAGTGATTTCATGCCCCATGGAGGAATTCAGTAGCGACGCACACCTGATTCATTAGCATCCACACATGCTGGCCGCTTCATTCCTCGTGCAAAGCGATTAAAGGGCCAGCCATCGCTGCCTCCACGTTGAGGCCAATGCGCCCCCTCTGGGGGGCGCCTACTTCTCAGGCTTGTGCCCGATCACCAGATGAATTTGCCATTAGCAAAACGGTGCATTCCGCCAGCCCCCCCTAAATTCCAGCCAACACAGCAAGCAGAGATGCTAGGATAGAATTTCGTTCTAATTGTCGGTACGAAAACCATGCAAAGCAGCCTGCAAGCCAACTTAAACAACACACCATTCTTTGACCATAAACATCCATCGGTTCGTGATTACGGAAAATTTCTGGCAGGCAAGCTCAGCGCCCCAACCGAGATTGCCATTGCCCTGTACAACGGCGTTCGGGACGACATTCGCTACAACCCGTACACCTTTCGTCCAGCAGCTGAAACCTTCAGCGCCAGCTATTGCCTTGCAGCCAAAGAGTCTTACTGCATACCCAAAGCCGTATTACTTGCCGCTCTGGCCCGAAGCTTTGGCATTCCAGCCCGAATCGGTCTGGCGGATGTAAAAAATCATCTGGCCAGCCCGCAATTTCTGGCGTATCTCAAAAACGACATCTTCGTGATGCACGGTTACACCGAGCTGTATCTGGAGGGCAAGTGGGTTAAGGCCACACCCGCCTTTGACAGCAATCTGTGCGCCCAGATGCATGTTGCACCGCTGGAGTTCAACGGCCGCGACGATTCGATTTTTCATGAATTCGACACAGATGGCGCGCGCCACATGGAATACCTTGCCGACCATGGGGTACACAGCGAAGTCCCCCATGCACAGATCATTCAAGCCATCGCACATGCCTACCCACATTTGGCAGAGGGGATGTTCCGCACACAATCTTCGCGCTCCTATCAAGCGGATCTACAGGAACAAGGTCCCACAAACAACTGAACCACTCTTGCCGGTAATTTGTTAAACTGCGCCCTCAGTTTTTTTTGCGTGAAGACCGTTTATGTCTCAACCCGGCATTACCCCCCAACAAGCTCTCAGCGTCAGTGACCTGAACCGACAGGTGAAGCGACTGCTCGAAGTCAGCTATCGCCAGGTTTGGGTGAAAGGGGAGCTGTCTTCGTTTTCGCGACCCTCCTCTGGCCACTGGTATTTCTCGCTCAAGGATCAACGCGCCCAGATTCGCTGCGCCATGTTTCGGGGTTTTAATCAAAACCTCCGTTTTGTACCCAAAGACGGCGACGAGGTCATCGTGCGTGCGAAAGTGAGTCTCTATGAAGGACGCGGCGACTACCAACTCATTGTTGAGGGCCTGGAACCCGCGGGCTTGGGGCAACTGCAGGCGGCATTCGAAGCACTGAAACTCAAACTGGCCAGCGAAGGGCTGTTTGACGAGCAACACAAAATATCCCTGCCACGCATGCCCTTGCGTATCGGCGTCATTACCAGCCCTACCGGCGCCGTGATTCACGATATTCTATCTGTGTCGCAAAGGCGTTTCCCACTTGCCGAGATACGCCTTATACCTGTCCCTGTGCAAGGGGAAGGCGCCGCTGCCACTATCGCCCGCGCCATTGAACTGGCCAACAGGGAACGGATTGCCGATGTACTGATTGTTGGCAGAGGGGGCGGATCTCTCGAAGATTTGTGGGCCTTCAATGAAGAAATTGTCGCGCGAGCCATTCACGCCAGCACACTACCAATCGTGAGTGCCGTTGGCCACGAAACGGACTACACTATCGCTGACTTGGTGGCAGATTATCGTGCCCCCACGCCATCTGCCGCGGCCGAACAACTTACCCCCGACCAATTTGAACTAATGCAATGGCTCGATCAGAGCCTGCACCGTATATCACATCAGATGCGACTGCGTGTTGAGCAGCTGAATAAACGTATTGAAGAACTGGCAAGTCGCAACAAATCGCCACAGCAAAGCCTGCGCGAACGCCGTTTGCGCCTGAATGAGCTCAGCCTGCGCACCAGACAAGCCCTGCAATACGCGCTCAGCAAAGCCTCGCAACATCTACGTGGCGCGCAATTGCAACTGGCACAACATCACCCTGAACGCCAACTTGAGCAAGCTCGCCAACGCAGCCTACATGCCTATGAGCGCTTGCAACACTTGCAAACGAAACAACTCGAAACACACCAGCATCGTTTAAGCTTACTGGCGCAAACACTCAACCTCACCAGCCCACTCGCCACTCTGGGGCGCGGCTATGCCATCGTCGGTAACCACGAGCACCGGGCTCTTTCCAGCGCCAACCAGGTAAGTCCGGGAGATCGTATTACGGTGATGCTGGCAGAAGGCAGACTACACTGCAAAGTAGAAGAAATAGACACTGATTTTAAGGTGGATGCTTTAAAATGGAACACCTAAATCGAGCGCTTAAACGGCACACCTTCTCGCTTAAGCAAAGAGAGCGTGCCAGCATCCTGCCGCCCTCCATAAAACTGATCTAAAGCCTTATCAAAAATCCCTCCACCTGCAATGGGCTCATACTGTCGGGCGCAAGAAAACAACGTCATACAGGAATGAAATTTAAGGTTATCAGGAAAGGCAAACAGCTCGTCAATACAAGCAACATCCGACTGACAAACCAGTTCGGTGCAGGCGATCAATCGATCACCCAAAACCGGATGTCTCAGATAAGCTTGTGCTTCAGAAAACGAATCAATGCCATAGTAAGTGGCTGTAGAACTTTTGCCCAATCCGCGTAGCTGAGGGAAAACAAACCACATCCAGTGGCTGTTCTTTTTGCCATTTTTAAGCTCTGTACACACCTGATCATACACGTCGCGTTGGGCCTCCAAAAAACGCGACAAGCTGCTCACTCCCCCCTACTCAGCCTTCGCCTTCGGTGGCCACTTTGAGTCGATTTTTAGGAATATCCTTCAACAGCAAAGCTAGGCCTTTGCATTGCTCTTCGAGGGTGTCGCCCCGCCCTCGCACTGCGATATCGGCCAAACGATGCAATTGTTCCAATTGATAACAGAATTCGTCGAACATCAATGCCGTGTGTTCCACCTCCTGATATTCACTGGGATCAGGGTTACGCAACAGGCCCTTTAACCAGTCACGCAATTCTGCAGTAAACAGACCAGATTGATTGATAGTCGCCTGTACGCGACCCATCATATGTTTTACCTGCTGGGCCTTCGGCCCCACGTCTGCTGCAATCAACTCCTTACTGAACTTAATGGCCAACTTACACCAGTGCAACAGCAACTTTTGGAGTACCAGAAGAAAATTGGCAAGGGGCTGTATGCGATCATTGCTCACCACTCGCGTCACCGGATTATGACTTTTGCTGACAATACTCAAATAAGCGTTGGTCACCTCAGGTGGAAAGACGTGACTACTCATTTGCAGCACGGGCACCAGATCGCGCACCTGGTAACCCAGGGGCTTGAGACGGTTGTGGTAAATCGCATTCACCGTATCAGCCATGGCAATAATCTGCCCTTCAATGCCCAGCTCTTCTCGTGTTTTACCTTTGGGATATCCCGTACCATCAAGCCGCTCATGATGCTCAAACACGGCCTTGCCTGCGGCTTTCGGTAAGTTGGGCACCATATCGAGAAACAATTTACCGATGACCACATGGCCCTGCAGCGTGCGCCACTCCTCACGCGTGAGCTTGCCTTTCTTGTTGACGATGTCGGGCGAAATATTCAATAGCCCTGCGTCATGCATCTGCGTTGCAATAAACACCACATGCGTGGTTTTTTCATTCAATCGCGCTTGATCGCATATAGACAGCGCCATTGTACTGGTGAGCAGTGCATTGCGATAAACCCGAGGCAAACGTTCGGAAAGCACCGTCAGCTTTTGCGTGAGCATGGGGTATTCGGAATAGCGATGACAATGATGTGCCAGTTTATCGATGAAGCCTGGAATATTAGGCATTCCCAGCCCCGAATCCTGACTCATCACCTTAATCATTTGGTCTTGCAGCTTTTTGGGGGTGATGACACGTTCGAGGTTAACCTGGGTCTCAAGCGGCTGTGAAAGCCTGAACTTGGCTATTTTACTTGCGACAGCAGGGTTAACCAGCGTTCCCTTTGGGACAATAATCGCCCCTTTATCGTTACGAATATCTTCTGTTGTTTTAACGGCATTGGTCTTGTTAACAGCGGCAAGATGATCCGCATAATGATTTCTTTCTGCTTTCTCTTCCACCGCAGCTTCCACCGTAAACACCCATC
>JBFHVM010000022.1:0-18740 GCA_041589495.1 Oleiphilaceae bacterium
GTCAGCCCCGGTTCTGAAGGACCCTACGATTTGTACTCATTCGGCCCCGACGGTAAAGAAGGCGGCTCCGATGAGGGAGCAGATATCAGCGTTCACGACCTTAAATAAAGTATATGCATAAACCACAGACCGGCTTTACGCTCATAGAATTGCTGGTCGTTCTCGTTTTATTAGGGCTTGTGGCCGGCGTCGGCGTTGCGAACTTGGGCGGAGGCAACCTTGAGCGTGAGCTGCAAAACGAGGCGAATCGTCTACACGCAGTTCTTCGGATGGGCAGTGAAGAGGCCATCATATCCAATAATGAAATTGGCGTTTATCTCGATGCCGAGCAATATGGCTTTGTCGTGTACGACGAAGCCGAAGCGGGTTGGGTAGGCAGCGGAGTGCCATTCCTTCGCGATCATGTGTTTCCCGAATGGCTCGAGCTTGATTTTCAACGTCGCGGCGAAAAACTCGAACTCCCCACAAGTAATGTATCGGACGAAGTGGCGATTGGCGAAGAGGTCTCTCGCGCCCCCGACCTGATGCTGCTTTCCAGTGGTGAAGTCAGCGAGTTCGTGATTGGTCTGCAAATTAAACAACGCTCTGATACCCGAATAGAAATTCTTACCAACGATAAGGGTGAGATTGTATTCGGCGACCAGAACGAGGACGGCTAGGGTGCGAAGCGTGAGAACCATCCACCGTGGTTTTACCTTACTTGAAGTTCTGGTTGCGCTTATCTTTTTTGCGCTGATCGGGACTGTTCTGCAACAAGTAACTGCCGCCACAGTAGGACAGTATCGCCATATCGAGCTTAAGACCTACGGTTTATGGATCGCCGAAAACAAGATGGCCCAACTGCACTTGGCTGACAACTTGCCCAAACCTCGCGAGTATAAAGAGGACATCGATTTCGCCAACCTGGAGTGGCAGTTAATCTCCAAAGTTAAAACAACAGAAAATCCGGATATCCATCGTGTGGAGCTAGAAGTGTATCTGCGCGAAGAAAACGACAAGCGTAAAACCTTTGCAATGACCGGCTTTGTGGGGCGTTATTGATGATGCCTGTCCAAAATCGTGGCTTTACACTGCTCGAAGTGCTGATAGCGATTGTAATCACTGCACTGATTGGGCTTGGCTCCTGGCAACTTCTCAACAGCGCGATCCGAACAAACGAGCTCACTCAAAAAAGGCTTGATGCGTTTAAAGAGCTGCAGCGAGCCATGTTATTTATCAAACGCGACCTGCGTCAGTTAGCGGCGCGCGCAAGTCGTGACGAGTATGGCGACTATCAGCCTGCGCTTAGTACTCGAAATCAGTTTTATCCTCTCGAATTTACCCGTACAGGATGGCGTAACCCTTTGCAGGAACAGCGGTCGGACTTGCAACGTGTTGCCTACGAGCTGGATGGTACCGATTTGCGTCGTTATTATTGGACGGTGCTAGATAGGGCACACGACAGCGCGCCGCGCTCGCGAAATTTACTGTCCAATGTTGAAGAAATCTCATTTCGGTTTATGAATGATAGTGGTGGTTGGAGTGGAACATGGCCACCTGAAGAGCGCGGCAATAATGACAGCACCGAAGCGACAGACCCCATGGAAAAGCATAATATCTTGCCAAAGGGGGTCGAATTAAGCTTGCGTCATGCTCAGTTTGGTGAACTCAAGATGCTTATTGATACCAGTTTGTATCATGCGAATCAGGCTTTCCCTGAAGCCCAGGGCAACAATGATGGGAACAACAATCAGAACCCCGGTAACGGCAATACCAATCGACAGAACACTGGCTCTAATTAACGCGCTGAACCATGATAAATATGCCTTCCAAGCCCAATTTTCCACGATCCCAACAGGGTGTTGCGCTGATGATTGTTATTCTGGTTTTCGCACTGGTATCGATTCTTTCGGTAGGCATATACAACCGACAGAGCCTGTTTGTCCAATCTTCGGGCAATGTCTTTGCGCAGGCACAAGCCTATCAATACGCATTAGGCTCCGAAATTTACGGTAGACGTCTGCTTAAAGCGGATTGGGATGACGACAAGGAAAAAGGTGAATTTGTTGATGATCTTGAACAAACCCGCAGCTCCATTGTCTTGCCGGTAGAAGATGCGTTGCTCGAAGCCCAGTTTAACGACGTGCATGGCAAACTCAATATTAATGACGTGGTGGATATGCAGGGAGTAGTCATCCCTTTAATGGAGCAGCGTTTAAAGCGCCTGCTTAATCGCTTGGCAATTAATACCTTAAAAGTGGAATCGCTGCAGGACTGGATCGATGAAAATCAGGACCCCACTAATTATGCAGGCTTTGAGGATTATGACTATCTAGGCGGAGATGTGCCATACCATACAGGGGCGCAGCCGTTTTATGATGTGAGTGAGTTGCTGCTCATTAAGGATTTCGACCGAAAAGATTACGAGAAACTATTGCCTCACATTTCGGTATTGCCGCAGGGGCAGGCGCCTATCAATGTTAATACGGCGAGTGCTGAAGTATTGCAGTCCATTGTTGAAGGCTTAAGTGATCAGGAAGCAGAGGCATTAGTGGCGCGCAGAGATGATAAGCGCTGGAAGGACGTAGCAGAGTTTAAATCTGAACCTGAGCTTAATGGTAAGAACTTTGATGCGCATTACCTCAGTGTTCAGTCCAGTTTTTTCGAAATCGCCACACAGATAACTCTGGCAGATCGTAAAGTACGCTTGCTTTCGCTGGTGTATCGCGATTCAAGTGACGGAACGATGCATGTAATAAAGCGTGATCAGGGTCAAAAATACCTCATTACCAAAGACGTAATGAAACTGTGATTCAATCATTGCAAGCGCTACACTAACGCAAAAGCGCTATGCTTGGCGGCAACAAAAATGGAAAAACAGAATGCCACATAAATTATTTATACGGCCCGAAGCGGAGCTAACCAGCGATTTAAGCCTGTTTCGTTGGGGGTTGTATGATGTTTCGGGTCAAAAACTCAAAAGCGGAGCGCGCAGTGATCTGGATGTGATCTCACAGACACTGATGCAAAACGGTATCGAAGAAGTCGATATTATAGGCTTGTGGCCCGCAAGCCTCGCGTTTTCAGGCTATGTTTCGTTGCCTGGGAATCAGGCGCGTTATCTGCAACAGGCCTTGCCCTTTGCTGTAGAAGATCAACTTGCGCAGGATATTGATTCTGTGCATATCGCAGTGGGTAACAAACACAAAAGTGGGAAGTTTCCGGTGCACGTGGTCGACACCGAAGCATTATCCGGCTTTATCGATGATCTAGAGCAGTTTGCGGCGGATCAGATGCACTTAACCGCTGTCTTTATGGATATCGATTTGTTACCGCTTGGCGATAACAATTTGGTGTGTTGGGTGGATCAACTGCAGTTTTTGGCGCGTAGTAGCGAGCATAATTCGCTCGCATCCCGGCGAGACAATCTGCTGCCTTACCTGGATTCTTTGTTTTTAGGCACTGCCGAAGAATCCGGCGAAGAGAATCAGCCCTTCCTTTTGCAACTGTACTGTCCGCGCGAGCAGGAAAATGCTCTTGCGCTTTTGCGGGCAGAAATGGAACAGTATCCGGGGTTGGAGTTAAACATTGAAGCAACAGATATCGATGATTTTGAGTTACTTTGCACTTCTTGGTTTCATGCTGGCCGCCCCGACATCAATTTGTGCCAAGGGGCCTTCAAACTGGCTAACCAAGATCGTGGCTGGTGGCACCAGTGGCGCTACGTAGCTGGAATCGCGGCGCTTGGTTTCTTGCTCCAGTTGGGTGTATTTGTTGGCAAAGGCTGGCAATACCAGCAAGAAGCAGAGGCTTTAGGCGCTACCGCTTTGAGCGAATACCAAAAAGCGGTACCGGGGTCTACAAAACTCAGTGTCGACAAACTACCGCGGGTCATAAAAGGTAAACTCAACCAAGCCAGTCAGCAGGGTGCGGCAGAGACCGATTTTTTAACTTTGCTTGGCGAAGCCGGCTATCAATTCAGCCGCTCTCCCGACAAGCAGCAGCTAGCCTTCAAAAGCATTAATTACAACGCCCAGAAAGGTGAACTGGTAATGGAAATGCAAGCGCAAAACTTCGAGCAGCTCGACCGTCTCAAGCAGGCCATTGTCTCGGCGGGTCTCGATGCAAAAATCAGTTCTGCCGTACAAGAAGATAATTTTTTTCGCGGGCGCATTAGCGTCAGCGGTTCCTAGAGGGTAAGCCTATGTTTTCCGGACTTTCACAAAGCCCTGCGGTTCGCTCTCTACAGCGGCAGCTTGAGGCTATGCCGGCCCGTGATCGGGCAGCACTCAAGGTTCTAGCTGTCGTAGTGGCGATTCTTGTTCTGTATTTCGCCCTCTGGCAACCGGCACAGGATTATATGAACGACAGTAAATCCCTATTGGATGAGCGTGTTGGGCTGCTTAAACTGGTAAGAGAAAATCGTTCCACGCTTGCCGCAATGAGCAAGAGCAGCAATGGCAATAGCAGTGTGTCGCAGTTAGATAGCCAGCAGTTGGTATCGACCGTGACCAGTATGGCGCAGCAACAGGGTGTTGCCTTAAAGCGTTTTGAACCCAGTGGAGAGCGCGAAATCAAGGTCTGGGTAGACGACGTCGCTTTTGACAAACTAGTCAGCTGGCTGTCGCAATTAAAGGCGCGTATTGGCGTCACCGTTGAGCAGATTTCACTCGAAAAAGAAGATAAACCCGGTCTGGTGAGTGCACGGCTCACGCTGGCATCGTAAAAAAAGACAGGACGTATAAACAAACAACAATTATAAAACGCGTGGTAGAGTGCATGACCGTAATTACTGACGAAATCCAGGCGCGCCTGGTAAGGCTTGATCCAGGCGCGTTGCCCGAAGCCAAAGCGATCTTGTATCGCGCGTACAAGCACGAGCCCACGTTCAAATATCTATTTGAGGCCAGCCGCCCTGGTTACGATCAGCGTGTTCGTGCCACCATCCGCGAATTAATCAATCTGCATTTTGCGACCGAGCAGGAGGTGATTGGTCTTGCACTCGATAATCATCTGATCGCAGTGGCTCTGGTGGGCAGTCCTGACGTGAGATTGAATCTCGCGCGCCAGCTTAATTGGCGCATGCGGATGATGCTGACTGCGGGTATCGACTGTACATGGCGCTATATTAATTATCACAAGCAAATTCATCAGAGCCTCACTGCCGAGGCCCATCATGAACTGCCTTTAATGGGCGTTGATGCGAATTATCGTAATATGGGCTATGGCAAACAGTTAATGCTCGCGCTGGAGAAAATCTGTCAGGAAAATCCCCGGTCTGCAGGTATTGCTCTGGATACGGGTAATTCCCGCTATTTAAGGTTCTATCAGGACTTGGGATATCAGGTTGTCGGCGAAGTTCGCCTTGGTAATGTATCAGAAAAAGTGCTTTTCAAAGCCTGCCCCTGAAGGAACCGTTTCGAGATTGAATATGTCACAGTTTAATTACGATTTGTTTGTCATTGGCGCCGGTTCAGGTGGCGTTCGTCTTGCCCGTATGTCTGCAGGATACGGAGCTCGCGTTGGTATCGCTGAAGATCGCTTTATGGGGGGGACCTGCGTGAACGTAGGGTGCGTACCCAAAAAGTTGTTTGTATACGCCTCACATGTTCGTGAAGATATCGACGACGGAGCCGGTTTTGGCTGGGGACTAAATGGCGACCTGAAATTTGACTGGCAGACCCTTAGGGACAATAAAAATACCGAAATCAGCCGTTTGAATGGTATTTATGAGAGTCTACTCGCTAATGCGGGCGTCACAATTCATAGTGGTCGGGCACGCTTTATCGATCGTCACACCTTGGATATAGACGGTGAACTAATTACTGCGGAGCGCATTGCCATCGCTACCGGGTCCTGGCCATTTGTTCCCGATTTTCCAGGCAATGAAAAGGCAATTAGCTCGAATGAACTGTTTTATTTGGACTCGCTTCCCGAAACGGCGGTCGTATTGGGTGGCGGTTATATCGCAGTGGAAATGGCTGGCATCCTTGCAGGCCTTGGCGTAAAAACCTGCCTGGTCTACAGAGGTGCACTGTTTTTACGTGGTTTCGATCAGGAAATTCGTGATTTCGTGAAAACAGAAGTAGAAAAGAAAGGGGTGGAGCTGCTCTTCAATGACAACATACAAAGCATTGAGGGAGATGCGCCAAACCTTCGTGTCAGCCTGAAATCAGGCAATGTGCTTGAGACTGGAATGGTGCTAGCCGCCACAGGGCGTAGGCCACATATTCACGATTTGGGACTCGAAGGACTCGGTATTAATACACGTGAAAATGGCGAGCTTATTGTTAACGAGCTTTACCAAACCAGTGTTGATAATATTTTTGCGCTTGGCGACGTGACCGGCGGCATGCAGCTTACACCTGTCGCGCTCGCCGAAGGGAGTTTTTTGTCTGCACATCTTTATTGTGATGTAAAACCTACTCCAGTTGACTATCAGAATATTCCTACGGCCGTGTTTTGTCAGCCTAATATCGCAACCGTAGGGCTCACCGAAGAGCAGGCTCGGGAGCGATACGATAATGTGCAGGTATTTGCCTCTGAATTCCGGCCTCTCAAACATACGCTCAGTGGCAGTAACGAAAGAACGTTAATGAAACTACTGGTTGAGGGTGATTCGGATCGAATATTAGGGGCACACATGGTCGGGGCCGAAGCCGGAGAAATAATCCAGGGGATTGCTGTGGCTATTCGCGCCGGCGCGACAAAAACGGATTTCGACACCACCATCGGTATTCACCCCACGGCGGCGGAAGAATTCGTGACCATGCGTCAACCAAGGGCATAAAACCCAGCTCTCTCCTGTTGAGCTATTTCATCCTGAGCAAAAATAGATATACTGCGCCTTTAGCAATTTTGGGAGAGAGCGTTGAGTTCCGTCGAGTCACAACAGCGTGTGCTATCAGGCATGCGTCCTACCGGTAAATTACACTTGGGCCATTACCATGGCGTGTTGAAAAACTGGGTTGAATTACAGCACGATTACGAGTGCTTCTTTTTTGTGGCCGACTGGCACGCGCTGACCACGCACTACGAAGACCCCTTCGTGATTGAGGAGAGCGTTTGGGATATGGTGATCGACTGGCTCGCTGCCGGCATTAATCCCGGTTCGGCGACCATGTTTATTCAGTCTCACGTCCCCGAGCATGCCGAATTACACCTGCTGCTGTCGATGATGACGCCGCTTGGTTGGCTAGAGCGCGTCCCCTCCTATAAGGATCAGCAAGAAAAGCTCAAAGAAAAAGATCTGGCCACCTATGGCTTCCTGGGTTATCCCTTGCTGCAAAGTGCCGACATTCTGATTTACCGGGCAGGGCATGTGCCGGTCGGAGCCGATCAAGTCGCGCATGTTGAATTGACGCGTGAAGTCGCACGCCGCTTTAATCACCTTTATGGCAAAGATCCCGGTTTCGAAGAACAGGCGGAAGCTGCCATAGCCAAAATGGGCAAGAAAAACGCCAAGCTGTACCGCAATCTGTTAAAGCGCTTTCAGGAGCAGGGCGACGAAGACGCACTCGAAACTGCCCGCGCGCTGATTCGCGAACAGCAGAATATTTCTTTAGGTGATCGCGAGCGCCTATTTGGTTTTATCGAAGGTGGCGGCAAGGTGATTCTGCCTGAACCACAACCTTTGTTAACGCAAGCCTCAAAGATGCCGGGTTTGGACGGGCAAAAAATGTCCAAATCCTACAACAACACGATTGGCCTGCGAGAGGAACCTGATGAGGTGGTAGCGAAGATACGTACCATGCAAACAGATCCTCAGCGCGTGCGTTTGTCCGATCCGGGTGACCCCGAAAAATGTCCGGTATGGAAGCTGCACGAAGTATATTCCGATGAAGATACCCAAAACTGGGTGCAAGAAGGCTGTCGCAGTGCTGGGATAGGCTGTCTGGATTGTAAAAAACCGCTGATCGAAAAAGTGCTCGAAGAGCAACGACCTATCCGTGAGCGCGCACGTCAATACGAAGAGAACCCTGAACTGGTCCGCGGTATTGTTTCAGAAGGTTGTGAGCGGGCAAGGGATGCAGCCCGATCGACCCTCGAAGATGTGCGCCGTGCGATGGGGCTATCATTCGGTAGATAGTAAGCAAGAGGTAGTTACGCGGTATGTCGGCAATACAACAGGAGCTTCCACTGGCTATTATAGAAGGCCAGCCCGTGACCGATATACCGCAAGACCTGTATATCCCCCCCGATGCACTCTCGGTCATCCTTGAATCATTTGAGGGTCCACTCGACCTGTTGCTGTATCTGATTCGGCGTCAAAACATGAATATTCTTGAAATTGATGTGAGCGAAATTACACGTCAATATATGGAATACATCACCTTGGCCCAAAGTATGCGTTTTGAGCTCGCAGCAGAATATCTGCTGATGGCGGCCATGCTGGCAGAAATTAAGTCACGCATGTTATTGCCCAAGCCAAAAAACGAAGAGGACGAAGAAATTGACCCTCGCGCAGAGTTGATTCGCCGGTTACAGGAATACGAGCGTTATAAGAAAGCGGCCGAGGATGTCGATGAACTACCCAGAATGCACAGGGATTTGCACAGCTGCCATGTTAAGGCAGAGAAAAGCCAGCAACGGCCCGATCCCGATGTCAGCCTGCAGGAATTGCTTCTAGCCCTAAACGAGGTGATGCAACGTGCGCAAATGTACGAAAGTCACCAGGTTTCCCGGGAGCGCCTGTCGACGAGAGAGCGTATGACTCAGGTACTCGCGCGTTTGAGTGCCGAGCAGTTCACTTCGTTTTATAGCCTGTTTACTCCTGAAGAAGGTCGCGCCGGTGTAGTGGTGACCTTTCTGGCTATTATGGAATTGATTAAAGAGCAGTTAGTTGAATTGGTACAGGCCGAAACGCTTGGCCCCATTCATGTGAAAGCGAGAGCCATGTTGTGAGTGCTGATGACGAAAATAATTCCCTGTCGCTTCGCCTCGAAGCCTTGATTTTTGCCGCGGACAAACCTTTGTCGCTGGACCGCATGCAAGAGTTATTGGCTTTGGACGCGTCTATTTCAAAGGCCGACTTGCGTAAAGCACTGACACAACTGACCGAAGACTATACCGCTCGCGGGATCGAACTGGTTGAAGTCGCTAGTGGTTTTCGCTTTCAAACACGTCAGGAATACGCTGATGTAGTAGGGCGGTTGTGGGAAGAAAAACCACAACGTTATTCTCGCGCCTTACTCGAAACGCTAGCGCTTATAGCGTATCGGCAACCCATCACGCGTGGCGATATCGAAGAAATACGCGGCGTGGCGGTGAGTTCGAATATTATGAAAACACTCATGGAGCGTAATTGGATTCGTATCGTAGGTCACCGCGAGGTGCCAGGTCGACCAGCCATCTACGCAACCACGCGCCAGTTTTTGGATTACTTTAATCTCAAGAGTCTTGATCAACTGCCATCTCTGGCCGAGATTAGGGATCTCGACACCATTGCCAAAGAGCTTACCGCCGAGTTTGATTTTGAAAAAGACGTAAATCAACAAGAGACTGAAGAGGGCGAAGTGCCCGGCATGACTGAACATGCGCGCCAAGAAGGGTTGGATTCAGCGGAAATACGCGCCACTTCAGCTGATAGCAAGGACGCGAGTGCTACAGGTACACCGCTTAGTTTGCACTAAGCATTAGGGGCTTAATGTCTAAGTTTCGCCAAACGAAACGATATTATTTACCTTGGTTAAACTCTCCATATACTCTTCTTCGGCATCAGAATCGGCCACAATACCGCCGCCGGCCCAGCAATATAAGTCATCGCCCGAACGCACGACTGTACGAATCATGATATTGCTGTCCAAGCGGCCATGATCTCCCAGGTAAAATATCGTTCCGCAATAGGCGCTGCGCTCACTAAGTTCGAGTTCGGCAATGATTTCCATTGCCCGTTTTTTTGGAGCTCCAGTAATGGAACCTCCAGGAAAGCAATCGATTAAAGCTTTAATTGGATTAGTGTCAGCTGAAAGCTTACCTGTCACCGTGCTCACCAGATGGTAGACATTACGAAAACGTTCCAAGGTAAACAGTTTAGGCACGTGGACTGAGTGGGGCTCGCAATGTCTACTGAGATCGTTACGCATCAGGTCGACAATCATCAGATTTTCCGCGCGGTTTTTTTCACTTTTCTGTAAGGCTTTAGCCCCCATATCACCGGATTCGGCAGCTACGGTGCCTTTGATTGGGCGTGTCGATATGTGCCGTTGATCAATCGCAATAAATTGCTCGGGTGAAAAACACATGATTTGCTGTTCAGGGCCGAGCGATAAAAAGGCAGAGTAGGGGTTACTTATCGCTCTTGCGGTCTCACTGAAATAGAAGTGCACGTTACCTTCAAAGTGGCTCTCGAATCGCTGCGTAAGATTGGCCTGATAAATATCACCTGCTTCTATATAGCGCTTGATTTTTTTGAACTGGCTAAGGTATTCGGCTTTGGTTTGCGATTTACACCAAGGTGTCATGCGACTGCTCGAATGGATATTGAGGTTGTTCTCATTGATTAGAGCAATAATTTTTTTGCGTAAAGCCTCGTTGCACCGAGGCGAAAACACGATTTCTCCCGATTGCGTATGCCTGTCAAAAACATAAGACCAGGTGTAATAACCAGCAAATGCCTGCGGAAAATCGAACCCACCACCCGAGTTCTTAAGCACTCCCATCATTCGTTCGCCCACGTTATAACTTAGATAGGCGAGGATTCCGCTGGTAAACGGCAGGGATCTTAGCGACCGGGGGATGTCCTGTTTAAGTGCTTGTAAGACTGAAAACTTAGCTTCGAGCTCACTGGGATTACAATACGTGGGGCTATCGACTAGCCAGTGGTCCAGTGGATCACCCGTAATAATGTCATAACGTGCATCGTTACGGGCACTTTCCTCTGTTGATGTCGCACTGGTCAGCTGAATCGGGTACTGCAGACCTGCAACCAACGAGGTAATTTGGCTATTCGAAAGTACGGTGGGATGTGATTCCCAATTAAGTTTAGGCACGGACTGGCTAACAACCTTGAGTTTTTTGGTTTGAATAGAAGAAGCTCTGGCGACTCAGTGTCAATTTTGAGAACAATTCATTGTAGACATTTTAACGTGTTCTCTATAATTTTACGCGCAGACAATAACAGCAAACAAACGGAGAATTTATGTTCCAACGTCCACGCCTGCCTTTTGTATCGCTTGTCGCAATGCTTTTCCTTGCTCTGGGAAGCGTGCAGGTACAGGCAGAAAACAAGCCCAAGGCCGAAGATCTCATTGATCAAAACGTAGAGGCTAACGAATCAGTAGACCTGAATAACATACGGCGTGGTCGCCTGACAGAAGAGCAGGCAATGAATCAGCTAAAATTCATGATGGTAAAAGGCTGGGCGCGTGTTGAAAAAGAGCTTATCGATCGGGGGTCGTTTAAGGCCTTTGGTATGGTGCTTTCACCGCAGGGTGAGTTTCGCCCACTATATATAGCAGACCAGGATCAGTTGCCCCCCGACATTCAATTGGCGGCCATCGTTAAAAATCTCGAAGCCATTGCCCAGACGCGATCCATGTGGGCGGTGGGGGTGATGTACATTCAAGCCAAAGAGCGCTCCGATGGCAGTATCGATAAGCGCATCATGGTGTTGGGCGAACATATTGCAGGTTGGGCGCGCCACTGGTCTTACCCCTTTAAGGTAGAAGATGGTGAGGTAAAATTGGCCACGCCAGTCGAAACGCCAGTCGAGCCTGTTTACTACGTGAAAAAGTAGTTTGAGTTAAAAAAGCGCTTTGATTTAAAAATCCCCGCCATTGAGCGGGGATTTTTTTTGCAGCCATTAATGCAAGGCGGAGTACGCAAGCGGTTCGTGCCAAACAGTCATCACTGCAAATGTGAACTGCTGTAAAAACCGCTACATAAATTGACTTGCGGTTTCAATACGTAACTTTTTGTGATTGTGATCACGGAAAGCTGCCCGCCAAATTTTTAATATGGCTTCACTGGCATGCAACAACATGTCGGCAATAAAGAAAAGAAAGCATAAACAAGCAAGGCAGGGTTCCGGTTAGCGCTTAACGCAACCAACTTCTAGCTGAGCGACTCAACCTAAATTTTAGGAGAATAATATGAAAGGCCTGAAAAAAGTAGCACTGGCTTCTGCCATCGCAGCTGTA
The DNA here is from genome assembly GCA_041589495.1 of Oleiphilaceae bacterium. Lineage (GTDB taxonomy): Bacteria > Pseudomonadota > Gammaproteobacteria > Pseudomonadales > Oleiphilaceae > PZPK01. Next base: position 12,120 of record JBFHVM010000022.1, read on the forward strand.
TCAGCTGGCGCACAAGCTGAACTGAAAGCTCTTGACGATGCAACAATGGGTGAACTGACCGGTCAAGCTGGTATCACTATCGACGTTGAAACCAAGTGGGAAATCGGTGAGTTTGCATACGTAGACGCTGGTGCCCTGATCATCGAAGGCATCCGCATGGGCGGTCACAACACTGTTGACCCACGTTACAGCGACATGCTGGACAACTACCGTCTGACCATCGACATCGCTGGTTCTGGCGCAGAAAACGTTACTGGTAACGCGAAAGCGGGTCTGGACAACGAACTGGCTTACGGTATGTCCGAAATCATCGGTCTGGCTCAGTTCTCTGCTAGCCGAGGTCAAACTAACGACAACGACATGCTGGCAGCTGCTGGCGCTCTGCCCTCTGGCGTTGCAACTGACGGTGTATCCGGTGCTCGCATCGATACCGAGCGTACGTTCGGCGATGGTGATCTGGTAATCCACGTTGGCTTTACCGATGCATGGGAAAAAGGTGGCGGTTTCGCTGCATTTGCTAGCGGCAATGGCCAGCTGTACAACCAGTTCGGTTCTACTCCTGCAGGTCTGGGTTTCGACAACCTGTCTTATGCTGACGCAAAAGAAATCGTTTCACGCGCTGTTGACTTCAAATTCGAAGTTGACGCAATCGGCCTTGCTGGCACTACTTACGTAGCTGACCTGAACGCAGACGGTTCTACTGTTGCTGGCCGCTTCGGTAAAGAAGGTGTTACTTACGATCCTTCTACCACTGACGCGACTAAAGACACTACTGCTTTGATCAGCGACATCAGCATGCAAGGTTACCTTGGCCCTGTTGATATTCACATCGAAAACAACGGTAACGGCTTCGGTACTGACGGTTCTGCAATCGTAGGTAACGACGGTAACGCTGATTCCAAGATCCACTGGGATTCTTTCTTCAAAGTTACCGATCTTGACCTGTACATCGACATCGCTGGCGTTCAGCTGAGCGACATCCAGATCCACAACATGCGTGGCGACACTACTAGCTTGAACCAAGTTCAAACTGGTGTTGATGCAAGTGGTAACGCTATTTACGAAAACACTGCATCTTTCGGTTTCGCTCACAGCAAGCGTGACATCTACGCTGTTAAAGACGCTGTCCTGAACATCGGTGCTGTTGCTGCTGGCCTGGCTAGCCCAACTGCTGCTGGTCTGCCAATGGTTGATGGTATCGCGATCAACACTGAGTTCAAAGGCGACATCGACATCGGTGCTCTGTCCTTCGGCGACACTGGTATGTCCATCGGTTCTATCCACTTGACTGATGTACAATCTACCACTAACTGGACTATCTCTGCTCACTAAGATCGCTTAGAGAGTCAGAATACGAAAGTAGTTCTGGTATAAAGAAACCGCCTCTTCGGAGGCGGTTTTCTTTTTTGTAGCTTTGTAAAAATCGCTACCAATAAAAAGGCCCGACCATTTCGAATGGTCGGGCCTTTTTTGCCTAGTGAATGTTTTTCTTTAATTGATACTTATTTTTCGTGGCTGCATGGCTTCTGGAATTTCGCGTAGCAGGTCAATCATGAGTAAGCCGTTTTTAAGGGAAGCGCCGGTGACTTTAACGTGGTCTGCCAGCTCAAAAGTACGCTCAAAGTTGCGTGCGGCGATTCCCTGATATAAGTAATTTTTGTCGTCGTCTTTGTTTTTGCGCTCACCGCGCACGACAAGCTTATTGCTTTCAGAGTGTATTTCGAGCTCGTCTTCGGCAAAACCCGCGACTGCAATGGTGATTTGATAGCGATCCTTGTCGAGGGTCTCAATATTATAGGGCGGGTACCCCCCGCTTTTTTGTTCTCCGCGCGATGCGTTCTCCAGCATGTCAAATAAACGGTCAAAACCGACCGAGGAGCGGTATAAAGGAGCAAAATCTACGTTTCTCATACTTAAAATCCTTAAAGTTAAGCGATCTTTTTAAGTGGGGCTTTACGAGAACGCCCCATTGATATTAGGCAACCCTTTCGGCGCCACCTGTCATCCTATCTAAGGCGAAACGGATAAATTTCAAGGGGGAGGGTGTTTAAGGTATAAGCGGCGCAAAAACTAAAACCGTCTTACGCGACAGGCTATTCGAAAGGTGCCCAAAAGGACACCTGAATCGATTAGGGATTTAGGCGGCTTCAGTAATAATCGCGCTTTGGTTTTCGCCACCAAATACTTCGAGCAGGGAGGGGAATAGCTTTTCTACTTCAAGAGCCATCAGTGCAAAGCTTGCGTCAAATTTGGCAGCCTCGTCTTCGAGCTCCATATCGTCAAACTGATCCAGTACAACGTCTTTAAACTTAAGCTTTTTCACCTGCAAATCGGCGCTGAGCGTAAAAGAAAGAGACTCTTCCCATTCAAGTGCCAGGTTGGCAACCTGCATGCCATTTTCGATATGTTGATCGAGTTGTTCCTGGTGCAAGTCTAGTCCCTTGTAGCGCACTTGACCCTTTTCTTCGCCTTGCGAAACCAGCTCGCACTCTTCACCCAGTGCGTAGCCCTGTGGCAGATCTTCTTTATTGGCCAGCCAGGCAGTCATGGTGGCAGCGGGGCTTTGATTGGTTTCGGGTACGCGAATAGGTAGAGAGCCAATTGTTTTGCGCAGGTAGCTGGTCAGTTCGTCGGCTACCTTTGCTGATGCGGTATTAAGCACCATATAACCATTGGCGGGGGACAGGTAGGCGAAAAACCGCTGTGTTTTGGTGAACGACTTGGGTAGCAGTTCTATAGTCACTTGCTCGCGAATTTCTGTTTTTTCTTTTTTGGTTACTTTACGGGCCTGAGCGGCTTCTATGTCGGCAACGCGTAGCGCGACTTGCTCATTGACAACGGAGGCCGGTAAAATTCTGTCCTGTTTTTTAAGGCAAAGCATCCAGTACTTGTCGGTGACATGGACAAAGGGAGAGTCCGCATGCGTGTCGAGTGGTTGGCACCAGCCCATTTTGCCAACGTCGTGATCACCACATGGAGTAAACGCATCCTCGGAAAGTGCTTTATCCAGCTCATCGAGCGATTTGTCGAAAGGCTTGCTGAATCGGTAGATGAACAGGTTTTTGAACCACATAATTATTTTGCCCTGCAAAGTGAAATAAACGGCACATTATGCGCAGCTTTCGCCTGCGATACAAGGTGATTATTAGCATTAAGTATGCTTTATAAGTTATTAATATATAGTGAAAAGATAAGTGCTTAAACTTTATTCTACCAGTGGCTGTCACTTGTGCGAGCAGGCTCTTGCCATGATTTCAGAAGAGCTCAATTCTGGTAGGTATCCTGCCGTAGTCATCGAGCTTGAAGAAATAGACGTAAGCGTTAGTGCAGAGTTGTTTGAGTGCTATGGTGAGCGAATTCCTGTGCTCGGCTCCACTATCGATAATGTCGAGATAGGGTGGCCGTTTGAGCGGCACGCTCTAACTAATTTTTTAAACAATTACATACAACAATTGGATCATGAGCAATGAGTCAGTCTCCATTAATATACCTGGTGTCGCCCGCTAAAACGCTCGACTTTGATAATGCAGCGCTAAGCGATATATTTTCGCAGCCGGTATTTTTAGATGAAGCCGAAAACCTAATACACAGATTGCGTGAATTGGATTCGCAGGACCTTCAGGCGCTGATGAGTGTTAGTCAGAATATTGCGGATCTAAACGTGGCGCGCAACGAGGCCTGGCGTCGGCCCTTTAATTTACAGAATGCAAAGCAGGCGATTTATGCTTTTAAAGGGGATGTCTATACCGGCATAAATGTAGAAACAGCCGGCGATCAGGAGATATCTTACTTGCAAGACCATCTTCGCATCCTGTCTGGCTTGTATGGGGTGCTCAAGCCTTTGGACTTAATGCAGGCTTATCGTCTCGAGATGGGAACAAAACTAGACAACTCTCAAGGTAAAAACCTTTATGAGTTTTGGGGTGACACCATCGCTAATCATATCAATGCAGAGTGCACTGATGGGGCAGTCCTCGTAAACCTCGCATCTAACGAATACTTTAAGGCAGCAAAGAAAAAGCTGCTAACAGCTCGCATCATTACGCCTCATTTTAAAGATTTAAAAAATGGTCAGTACAAAATGATCAGCTTTTATGCGAAGAAAGCGCGGGGATTGATGGTTCGATATGCCGCTGACAACCAGGTTGTTGATGTGGATGCGCTGAAGGGCTTCGATTATGAGGGTTACACCTTTAATGATGCGCTGTCGAAGGCCGATGATTGGGTATTTACGCGTGATCAGGCGCCGGCATGATAGGTGTTCTGGGGCGCTTTAATCTAAGCGGTTCGACGATGAATTCGAAGTTGCGATTGCGCAAGCTTGCTAGATATAGCCGCTTTGCTGGTAACTTAACGGCCGGCGGCGCCTTTATTCAGGCGTGCTTTAGCTTTCCGCAGGTGTCTCGTATACATGAGAGGCACCTAAATGATTACGATCTGTTTCGCCTGTGGGTGAAAGATCTTCTGCATTCTACCAATACAGAGTTGCACGTTACCGGGCAAATGATGAACGCGCCGGGGTTGTTTGTATCCAATCATATTAGCTGGCTGGATACGATCGTGCTCAACCATGCGCGCCCGTTGAGTTTTATTGCGCGACATGATTTAAAAGATTGGCCACTTTTAGGTAAATTTACGCAACGCATGCACTCGGTTTATGTGGATCGCAGTAGCAAATTCTCGGCCTATCGTGCCTTACCGGTCATTGAAGAGCGCATTAAAATGGGGCGTTCTGTGTTGGTGTTTCCTGAATCTACCACTTCTGATGGTAGGGGGGTGCTGCCTTTTTATCCTATGTTTTACGAAGCGGCAGTAAGGGTAAAGTGTATGGTCCAGCCCATGGCCTTGCGCTATACGGATGATCAAGGTGTCGCGATTACTGAGCCGGCATTCATAGATGATGATTCGTTTTTTGATACGCTGGATCGTATCTATTCGATAGAAAAAGTGCATGCGCATCTCGAGTTTTTAGAGCCATTAGACGCGACCAGGATGAATCGCAAAGAAATGTGCAAGCGTTCCAGAGAGTTGATAGGCAAAGCAATCTGTTAAATACGCATGTAGGTCGACATTTATGTCGAAACGATGCCTGAGGTAGCCACCTTGTTGGCATAAATGCCAACCTACAGACCTATGTAGGTCGACATTTATGTCGACGCGATGCCTGAGGTAGCCACCTAGTTGGCATAAATGCCAACCTGTTTAAACGAAAAAACCCGCACTACGCGGGTTTTTTATCGTCTGACAGCTAAAACTAAGCTGGGTAGTCGCGCTTGTCGTAACCGGTATACAGCTGGCGAGGACGACCGATGCGGTAATTTTCGCTAACCATCTCGTTCCAGTGAGCGAACCAACCAATCGTGCGAGACATGGCGAAAATAACCGTAAACATCGACTCGGGAATGCCGATTGCTTTGAGGATAATACCGGAGTAGAAGTCAACATTGGGATAGAGTTTACGTGCTACAAAGTACTCATCTTCCAGTGCGATTTTCTCAAGCTTCTTGGCAATCTTGAGCAAAGGATCATTTTCCAGCCCCAGCGTTGCCAACACTTCTTCACAGGTTTCACGCATTACTTTAGCGCGAGGGTCAAAGTTTTTGTAAACGCGGTGGCCAAAGCCCATGAGGCGGAATGGATCATCTTTATCCTTGGCTTTAGCGACATACTCTTCGATTCGGGACTCGTCGCCAATTTCGTTGAGCATGGTCAGTACGGCTTCGTTGGCGCCACCGTGAGCGGGCCCCCAAAGCGCAGCAATACCGGAGGCGATACAGGCAAATGGGTTTGCACCAGTCGAACCGGCGAGACGAACGGTAGAGGTAGACGCGTTCTGCTCGTGATCGGCATGCAGCATAAAGATGCGATCCATTGCTTTGGCGATTGCAGGATCAAATTTGACATCACCGGCGGGTGTGCTGAACATCATGTGCAGGAAGTTTTCTGCATAGTCCAGGTCGTTACGGGGATACATGAACGGTTGACCGATCGAATACTTGTAGCACATGGCTGCCAGAGTAGGCATTTTTGCGATCAGGCGGAAGCCTGCAATTTCGCGGTGCTGCTTGTCTGAGATGTCCATGGAATCGTGGTAAAAGGCAGACAGTGCGCCTACGACGCCGCACATGATAGCCATTGGGTGTGCATCACGGCGGAATCCACGGAAGAATTGGTTAACCTGATCGTGCACCATTGTATGGTTACGAACAGTCGCGCGGAAAGAAGCAGATTCTTCTTCTGTGGGCAGCTCTCCGTGCAGTAACAGGTGGCAAAGCTCCAGATAGTCCGATTTTTCAGCCAGTTGCTCGATCGGGTAGCCGCGGTGCAACAGAACACCGTTGCCGCCGTCGATATAAGTGATCTTGGATTCGCAAGCGGCTGTGGAGACAAAACCGGGGTCGTAGGTAAATACACCTTCGGCCACAAGGGAGCGTACATCTATTACATCGGGCCCTACGGAGCCGGAATATATGGGTAAGTCAATGGTTTTGCCATCTACCGATAACTGAGCTTTTTTATCAGTCATGGTGTTCTCCTGTTACTGGGTTATGACAAGGCTCAAAAAAACAGGCGTGAATTTGAGCGTGCCAAGAAAAAAGTTCGCGCATTATGACAAATACA
>JBFHVM010000023.1:0-18494 GCA_041589495.1 Oleiphilaceae bacterium
AGTCGTTGCAATTGCCTTCTCCGAGGTTTTCTCACCACGAATAACTTCTACCAGAGGCATCATATGCACTGGGTTGAAGAAGTGCATACCACAGAAGTTCTCAGGACGCTTGAGGTTCTTGGCCAGCAGGTCGATAGAGATGGTAGAAGTATTGGAAGTGATGATGGTGTCTTCAGACACGATATCTTCCACTTCACGCAGCACGATGTCTTTCACCTTAGGGTTCTCAACAACGGCTTCAACCACGATGTCGACGTCGCCAAAATCACCATAGCTCAGCGCAGGATCAATCGCGTTCAGTACGTCAGCCATCTTGTCGGCTTTCATGCGACCTTTTTCAACACGCTTGGCCAGCAGCTTTTTGGCCTCGCTCAGCCCCAGATCGATACCGGCCTGATTGATGTCTTTCATAATGATCGGCGTGCCTTTCAGCGCAGACTGGTAAGCAATACCGCCACCCATGATGCCCGCACCCAGTACCGCAGCTTTTTTCACCTCGTTGGCCAGAGGCTCGAGTTTCTTGGCTTTCGCTTTGAGAGCCTGATCGTTGAGGAACAGACCAACCAGAGATGCAGCAACAGGCGTTTTCGCCATTTTAGCGAAGCCTTTGGCTTCTACTTCGATCGCCTTGTCGCGAGACATACCACTGTGCTTCTGCATTGCCTTAATGGCTTCTACAGGAGCCGGGTAGTGAGGACCCGCCTGACCCGCTACGAAACCTTTGGCAGTTTCGAAGGTCATCATGCTTTCCATGGGATTCAGCTTGAGTTTGCTGGTTTTCTCTTCACGACGCGCTTTGTAGTCGATCTTACCGGCAATGGCTTCGTTAATCAGATCTACCGCTGCGTCGAGCAGTTTGTCGTGCTCTACCACTGCGTCCACTGCGCCAAACTTAAGGGCGTCAGCAGGCTTGTATTCTTTGGTACCGGCAATCCACTCGATGGCGTTATCCGCACCGATCAGACGAGGCAGACGCACCGTACCACCAAAACCGGGGAAGATGCCCAGTTTAACTTCTGGCAAACCTACTTTTGCCTTGGTGGACATAACACGGTAGTCAGTAGACAGGCACATTTCGAAACCGCCGCCCAGAGCGATGCCGTTGATAGCAGTCACGGTGGGGAAAGGCAAGTCTTCGATGGCGTTGAATACAGTGTTCGCCTTGAGGTTGTTCGCGATCAGTTCTTCTTCAGAACCGGCAAACAAGTCAGTGAATTCGGTGATGTCGGCGCCTACGATGAAGCAATCTTTGCTACTGGTGACAACCAGACCTTTAATGCCGCTGGCGCCTTTCAGGCTCTCTGCAGCCGCGCCTAGCTCTTCAATGGTCAGTCGGTTGAACTTATTGACTGACTCACCTTCCAAATCGAAGTTAAGTTGTGCAATACCACCTTCGATTTCTTTAACCGTGATGGCTTTACCTTCGTAAATCATCAACTGATCTCCAAGTTAATTGTCCGTACCGACCCAAAACCAATGGCCGGCAAAGTGTTTTGCCCCGGTCAAAAACACGGGATTTTCCGAAATTCATACGAGCGTTTGAATTGCGAGGACAGAACCTTGTTAAAAATCGAGGCGTTTGTCAATGAATAATGCGTGTTTTTACTTTACTTTGGCATGGATTGAAAATACCAAAATACTCTTAAACCAATGTTTTAAATAGCTTTTTACACGAATCGGGACAGACAAACACACCAGGGCATTTTTTTACCGCTCCTGTACCACTTCGATCGGACACAATCGCGCGCAAAGTGCACGCACGAGGTTTGTAAGTTAAAAATTCGATACTACACTGAATTAAAGAGGTTTTTTGCCCAACGCTTTTCTAACGCAAGCCACTCATCGCGTCCCTTGTGGATGACTCATGCTTGGCCAATTATATAAAAACGGAGACCCTTGATGACTCGCACATTACGCGCGCATGTAAGCCCACACTGGATTAAGCTCGCCTTAGCCTTCCTGTTCAGCGCTATGAGCTGGCAGTCACAGGCACTGACAAAAGACGAAGCCAACCAGGCACTCGATAATATTTACCGCGCTACGGTAAATTCGTACTACTCCGTAAATGGCTTTTATAACTTCAGCGCCAATCAGGCCGACCAGTCCCAGCTTGCTCAGATTAACGAGGCGGTTGCCGTGATCGAAGAAATGATCGCACAGCTCGAAATCACCCTCGCAGAAGGCGCCAGCGCGGAAACATTTGAAAGCGTGCAGGAGAGCTGGAACAGCTACCAAAAAGTACTGAATGCCAATATTAACGAAGTGGTTGAAACGGGTTACCCGGATTTGCGCTTGGCGGGCGATATGGCAACCACCAACATAAACCTGAATAATGCACTGGAAGGCCTTTACCAGAACGTGATCAGCGTGAGCGGCATAAAGCCGGCCGACCTGATTCAAACCAGCCGCGAAACAGCGACCACCATCGCCCTGATGATGACCAAGTACTCCGCTCGCTCCACCTCAACGGTGAGTCAGGTGTACACCGGCGGCGACACCGAAATCACCATCGATTCGCTGGCCAAAAAATTCGAAAGCAACCTGGCCAGCCTGATCAACACGGCACAAGGAAAACCCGACGCGCTTGATCTGCTGGATTCAGCCATGACCAAGTGGGACTTCATCAAAAACTCTTACATTAACTACAACGAGAATCGCGTTAACTTTATCGTTAACCTCTACTCACGCAAAATTATCGACGATATTGAAGCAGCAACCGCTCAGCTTTAATCATCTCGCCCTGTATTAATCAGCCCGCAAGGGTTGATTAATACAGGCCTGCAAGACCGCGTGCACCCCGTCAGCCTCCTGCCCTTCACTTTCACGCCACAAGACCGCAACACTTTGCGGATAGAAAACAATTGCCTCGGCACACGCAGGCAAATCGTCCAAAAAGACGCTTTGTTTTACGTAACTGACCACAGCTTCGTCCTGATCTAACTCATGCACCGCCTCGCCCTCATTAAGGCGCACCACCCTAATGCCCGCTGCCTGATACTGCCTATTATGCGATGGCAATTCGTATAACACATAACCCCGGTGATCCTGCAGCCAAGGGAAAAGACTCTCTGCCAGTTTTTTATCCAGCAATCTCACCCGCATACCCGCCCGCATGGCAGAATTACGCAGCGCTGTGAGGCGCTTTTCGCGAGGAGACGGCATCACCCAAAGCACCGAACCCGCCAACGCCAGCGTAAGCAGGATAGCAATTGCAAAGCCCATTATTCAGCCCCTTCCGCCATCTCGCTAAGCTCAACCCAGCGATCCATGGCCTCGGCCAATTGCTCCTCGGCTTTGGCAAGCGCACCGGTCACTTCCTCTATCTTGTCGCGTTCCTGCTGAAAAAAAGCAGGATCGGCGAGCTGTTCCTGCAATCCCGCCACATTCGCCTCCAAGTCATCAATCAACTGGGGTAACTGGTCGAGCTCACGCTGTAATTTATAGCTAAGTTTCTTGGCGCGAAAAGGCCTGGAAGCGACCGGCTCGGGCTTCGCTTCTGCTGGTTTATTTTGGACCTCAGCCAAGTCGTTTGCGCCAGCTTGGGCAAAGGTCGATTCATCGGCCAACTGCCCGCCTGTCTGCCTGACCCAGTCGCTAAAACCTCCGACGTATTCACCAATACGCCCCTGCCCCTCAAAAACCAGAGTACTGGTGACCACTTCATCAAGAAAAGATCGATCATGCGATGTCAGCAATATCGTGCCATCGAACTCAGCCAATCGCTCTTCGAGCAACTCGAGCGTTTCAACATCCAGGTCGTTGGTAGGCTCATCCAGCACAATTACGTTGGCAGGTTTGGCAAATAGCCTGGCCAACAACAGTCGATTCGTTTCGCCGCCCGACAGTGCTTTAACAGGTGTGCGGGCACGCTCAGCCGTAAACAAAAAATCATTTAGGTAGGACATGACATGACGGGGCTGCCCACCCAAGTCTACGTGATCATGACCATCTGCCACGTTTTCAAAAACCGTATTCTCGGGATCAAGCCCTTCGCGCAACTGATCAAAATAAGCAATCTGCAGCTTGGTACCGAGTTTTACCTTACCCTCAGCTGGGCTGAGCTTACCAAGCAGAATACGCATGAGTGTGGTTTTACCAGCCCCATTCACACCGATAAGTCCAACACGGTCGCCACGCATGATGGTGGTAGAGAAATCCCTGATAACCACACGACCATCGTCAAAGGCATGAGTAATATTTTGCGCTTCGATGACCTGCTTGCCCGACACTGCCGCAGACTCGATTTTCAACTGACTGGTACCCTGACGCTCAAGTCGCGCTCTACGCTCCTCACGCATGGCCTTGAGCGCTCGCACACGCCCCTCGTTGCGAGTACGCCGCGCTTTGATACCTTGCCTTATCCAGGTTTCCTCTTGCGAAAGACGCTTGTCGAACAGGGCATTTTGCTTGGCTTCCTCCTCGAGCTGTTTCTTTTTGTCACGCAGGTAATCTTCGTAACTCCCCCTGAACGCGCGCAAATGACCGCGATCGAGCTCTATAATGCCGGCAGCCAAGGCCCGAATAAAAGCCCGATCATGACTTACAAACAGCACAGCTCCAGAGAACTCTTTTAGTTGTTCCTCGAGCCAACGGATTGTGTTGATGTCGAGGTGGTTGGTGGGCTCATCAAGCAGCAGCAAATCGGGAGAGTCGACCAATGCCCGGGCAAGCAGCACCCTGCGACGCCAACCACCCGACAAGGTAGACATGCGCGTCTCTTCACTTAAACCAAAGCGCTTTAGAATCTGCTGAACACGGGTTTTGTAGTTCCAACCATCACAAGCTTCTATCTGATCCTGCAACTGCGCCAAACGATTTACGCTCTTGGCATCATGGTGATGAGAAAGGCGCTCAAACTCGCGCAACAATTCAGCAACCTCTGGCGCCCCCTCGGAGACCACTTCGAATACAGTGTGCTCATCTGCAGGCGGCAAGTCCTGCGGCAATAGACCTACTTTAAGCTGGTTTTCAAAGATTATCGTCCCGCTATCGGCCTGCTGCTCACCGCATAACAGGCTCATCAGGGACGACTTGCCCTCACCGTTGCGACCAAGCAGACAAAGCTTTTCTCCAGGCTCTATTGCGAAGGTCACATCTTGCAGTAGGGGCTTGAGGCCGTAGGCCAGGGAAACATTTTCGAAACGTACAATACTCATGAAAGGCGCGCGCTGATTAAATGGCAGGCCATTATGCCCTAACGATTGCGCAACGCAACGCAGTATCAATGATTGAGTTTAAGCGGAAGGGCTCATGAAGCGTCAGAAAATCACTTCAAGCAAATCGCCAACGCGCACTTGTCCAGTCGACGAGTGCACCATATTCTGCCCAAAACACACGCCAAACTCGTTACGGCGATAAGTAGATAAGGTACGCAACGGTTCACGTCCTTTTTGCCCCTTAGCATCAATAGCAGTCATCACGCAGCGACTGCATGGTTTGACCAAATCAAACTCGACTTCACCAATGCGCACCCTACGCCATTCATCCTCAGCAAAGGGCTTTGCGCCACTAATGACAATATTGGGTCTGAAACGCGACATTGGTACGGGCAGTTCGAGACGACCATTCAGATCTTCAAGCGAGGCCTGATTGGTTAACAAGAGAGGGAAACCATCAGCGAAACTAACACGCTGGTCATTGGAGAAATAGTCGCGATCCACTTGACGAAAACAGTGATCGGGCATGTACACAAGGCGTAACTCTCTATCGGCTACGCGCTCCAATACCGACCAATCTTCTTCACAGACCAACACTTCCACTTGATCGGCCCACACACTCACGTCGACCTCAGAATCGAAAGCAGACAGGGGTATCTTCCATGCGTTGTTTTGATAAGTGATCTGCAATGCGCCTTCTAGCATTTGCGCTGAAACCTGAGAGAGTAACGGCACCTGCCTTTGCGTCACGAATAAACCTTCAGCATCGACAAACATAAAGCGCCGGTCCCAGATCGGCCCAAAGGCGTCGAGTTCAAGTATATTTACATCAACGGGCTGGAGAGATTTTACTGGATAGCTATGTAAGCTGGTTACCATCCATGTCATTTGACCTAAGAACATTCCTTAAGACGCGCCTGAACCACCTTGGCCAACTCGTCCGGCTGAAACTTTGAAAGAAAACCATCGCACCCCACTTTTTGCGTCATGGCGCGATTGAAATTCCCACTGAGTGAAGTGTGCATGACAACATGAAGATGGCGCAACTTTTCGCTTTTGCGTATTTCGGTAGTAAGACGATAGCCATCCATCTCGGGCATTTCGGCGTCTGTAATAACCATAAGACAGCGTTCCAGGGTGCCATCGTCTTTGGCAATCCAGTCCTGCAACATGTCATAGGCCCGCTGGCCGTTAGAAGCAGTTTTGGTTTGGAGACCAAGCCGCTTGATGGTTCCAGTCAACTGAGATAAGGCGACGGGCGAGTCATCCACCGCAAACACGAACCAGTCGCCACTTTTGCTGATAGCCTCTTCATCCAACACATCACTGGAGACATCTGTGTTAAAGGGCGTGATTTCCGAAAGCACCTTCTCCACATCAATCACTTCGACAATCTGATCCCGAAAACGGGTAATCGCGGTCAGGTAGTGGGTACGCCCGGCAGTGACAGGAGGCGGAGAAATCTCCTCCCAGTTCAAATTCACAATGCGCTCGACCCCTCCCACAAGAAAAGCCTGCACCGATCCATTGTATTCGGTAACGATGACGGTCGATGCCTCGTTAACCGGAAGCGCTGGCATCCCAATCGCCTGACTGAGATTAATCACCGGAACAGTTTTTCCACGAATGGAGGTAACACCCACTACACAGTAATGCCGGTGGGGCATTTCCGTGAGATTGGGCAACTGTAGTACCTCCTGTACTTTAAACACGTTGATGGCGAACAACTGCTTGCCGCTCAGGCGAAACATGAGCAACTCGAGACGATTTTCGCCTACCAGCTTGGTGCGCTGATCAACTGAGGCCAAAACACCGGTCATAACTACCTCCAGCACAGGGACTACAAAATCCTGCGTGCAATCACGCAAAAAAACCAATTCATAGAGTGTAGACCACACCTGGAGATTTGAGAGGTAAGAACTGATGATCTTGAGAAGAATTTGGAGCGGGAAACGAGATTCGAACTCGCGACCCCAACCTTGGCAAGGTTGTGCTCTACCAACTGAGCTATTCCCGCGTTTTGGTGCAGTGATTTACTTGCCTGCGCAAGATCAAAGCAACTAAGTCTTTGAATATTCGGGAAGTTTTTGCCCCACCCGAATAAGAGACGCGTATTATAGGGAGTCAAATTACGGCATGCAAGCAGAAAATTGAGGTCACGTTCTCGTTTCTACGTACATGCCCGTTTTTTATTTTTTATCGTCGTCATCGTCTAGATCATCAGTATCTCCGATGTCGAAGTCTTCCAGATTAAACTCTTCATCGTCATCGTCATCATCGACAGTGATATCCAGCGCTTCTTCAATTTCCTTATCCAGAGCCGCTTCTTCTTCATCTGCGGCCTCTTCGATTGCCTGCGCAATTGTCGCAGCGACATCCTCTTCGTCGTCCTCATCAAACAGCTCAGCAGGCTCTTCAACCATTTGCTCCAGTTCATCGACGACATCCTCAAGATCTACAGCCTCATCAAGGTCCGGGTCAGGCTCGGGCTCAGGCTCTGGCTCGGGCTCTGGCTCTGGCTCAGGCTCTGGCTCTGGATCGGGTTCTGGCTCAGAAACACTCTCTTCTTCCTCAACAAAGTCGAGTTCGTCATTCAGCTCCGGCACGTCTTCTATCGCTTCTTCGGCAGTTTCTTCTGCCATCTCTTCAGCAACCGGCTCATCTTCCATGATCTCTTCAACCACTTCGTCGCTGAGCACCTCCTCTTCTTCGCCACTCGCCTTTTTCCGACGCGAAAGGAAGAACCAGACACCACCAGCCACCGCAAGCAAACCCGCAACTGCTGCACCAATCCATACCCACAGCATGTTATCAGAGCTCTCCTCTGCAACTGGCGCTTCTTCGGGCTGTTCGATCTCTTCAGGCTCTTCAATAGGAGGCGTAATCACCGGTTCCGGTTCAGGGGCCGGTTCGTCTACTGGCTCAGGTTCAGCGGCCGGCTCCGGTTCTGGAATTTCTTCTGCTGCCGGCTCGTTCACCGACACAATCTGCTGTGATGCGCCTGGTGGAATGGGAAATTCAGCCTCAAACACTTTTGGATTAAAACCAAACTCCTGCCCTTCGATGTTTTTGCCTTTCACTTTAACGGCGACCTTATACACGCCATCGCCCTTTTCGGAGTAAATGGGCAGACGCCAACGAGCACCCGTACCATCCAACTCAACTGCTTTAATCAGACTGCTGTCGTCAGGCGCCTTGATTTTAGCGAAAACACTACTGCCCTCAATACTCACTCGCTCCGACATCGGCGTAACCAGCAGCTCATAGTGCGACTGATCACCCTCACCCTTTACCGAAAATTCAAAATCAAAGGGCGAACGCAGGTTAATAATCTGGCGATGTTTACGCTTGAAAGTTTTGTCATCAACAAGAACCGTCAGCTCATATTGCCCCACCTCTTTCAGTTTTCTGATGGCATCCCTGAATATACCATCGGCAGGAGGTTGCGATGCTTCTGAAATGGTCTTAGTGCCCTGCTTACCATCCTCGGTCTGCAGACGTAACTTCACATCGAGAAGAGAAAGAAAATCCGGATTGGTAACCACTTTACCATCCTCAATAAAGCTCACTTCGACCGGCAAGTGATCGCCCGCAAAGAAATTGGTGGGCAAACGATTCACGTTTAACTGCAAATTACTTACCACCGTCACTCGACTATCTGGCTGCACTTCAGCTTTGATTAACCAGGTACCTTCAAGGGGGCGTTTAACGGTGATCAGGTCGTAACCGGTATCCTGATACCAGTTAACATCGTCACCATGCTTTGCGTAGTTGTAGACCTGCTCATCCGGCCCTACAAGTTCGGTAGGCACACTGCCGTCTCCACGGAATATAAGCGCGGTAAATTCCTCTACACTGGAATCAATGACAAACTCGTTGCCTTCAATCGGCACCTGCTCACTGGGAACGGCCTGATCCAGAGCCTGCAAAAATATTTTGGTGAGATCTTCGGGGGTCTCAGCTACGGCAGACAAACCGCCTGTTTGAATCGCCAGTTTGTCCATCAGCGCCTTATCCGCATTGACCGATAGCGCAACCGTATGAATTCTGGCGCCTTTTCCTTTATATTTGGCGAGGACTTCTGTAAGAATGCGATCGCGCTCCTGCGCGTTCTTTTCGGGATCTTTATCGATATCGACCATACCATCGGTCAACAGGATAAAATGCGTATTCGAAAAATCTTCATCTTTGTAAAAGTCATCGGAGGACTTTTCAAGCACTGCACCAATATTGGTGAATAAAGCGACGGAATTGATTTTCTTCGCCTGCTCCTTGGCATTGTCCCGCCAGGCCTCATCAACAACCCCGTGCTTAATAAGATTATTTACCCACTGACCGAAGGTCCAAACGCCCGACTTATCGCCATCAGGAATAAGCTCTGTTAGCAGGTTAACAGCGGGGATACGCAGATTATTGGGATCGTTTTTCTTCATGCTGCCGGAGATATCGATCAGCATACGCACATCCGCACCAGGAGGTAGCACCGACTCTTTCGCCTCATCTTCGGCGCGCGCCAGAATCGAGAACGTGGTGAGCATCACCAACGCCACAGGCATGAGGCTGGTCACCAAGCCCCTAAAGAATGCGATCATGTTATCCCCTGCTTACTACAAATCAGTGTCATTGCGCATTTTGCGCAGCTAATTTAGTTATAGCAGGTTTTACAGTAACAACAACGCACTTGTGAAAGTCATCACTCAAGAATGAACGCTTAATTATTGGTTTTAAACGGTTTTGATGAGCGGCTCACGGGCCTCAATAAGCCTGAAGCGGGGTTGATCACCCTGTTCAGTGGAAACGTTTTCGGTGAACATATCGATTGGCCGCACCCACAGGCCAAAGTCACCATACAGAGCCCTGTACAGAACCAGCACCTCTTCGCTTTCGCTATGCCGCGTCAGGCCAAGCACTTCGTACTCTGGTCCCTTATAGTGCCGGTATAGGCCGGGAGTAATCGACAGCTTGCCACTCATGTTAGAGGCTCCAGATGCAATAAGCGGCGCAAAAGACTCTCCAGCAAGGTCATGCAGAGTAACACGGCAAAAACACCGCCGAGCAGCACCAAAGCCAGCATTGCCCTATCCGGATTTCCTACCAGCCAATCATACACTGCAACGAGATACGCTGGCGCCAGCCACATACCTTGTTGCGCTATGTTCACGGGCGTCAGCAGGATTGTAACGACAGTAATACGCACTATGCGTTTCGTTTTTGTAAAACGGGTATTACGGGTAATTCGCCAAACCACCAGCAGCAAGCCAAGGGCCGCCAGCAAGTACATTGACCAAGCGATTAGGTAAGCAGGCAATTCCAACACAACACTCCACTCGTGTAAAAACAACGGTTAACTAGGACAAATTATTGATGATATAGAGATCCCAGTCATCTTCATCTATCGACAACTCACTGATGCAGCGGTTACGAACCGAAATCTGCGCATGATGCACCGAATTTTTATCTCCCGTCACTAACGGATGCCACGTAGGAAGAGGTTTACCCTCATCAAGCAGGCGATACGCACAGGTGATGGGCAACCAATGCAACTGCGACGTATCTTCAGGTTTTAGCACAAGACAGTCGGGCACGCGCTGCTGGCGGTGTGAATAGTCTGAACAACGACAGCTGTCTGCATCGAGCAGCTGACAAGAAACAGCCGTAAAAAGCAATTCACCGCTGTCTTCGTCTTCCAGCTTGTGCAGACAGCACTTGCCGCAGCCATCGCACAAGGACTCCCATTCATCAGCCGTCATCTCGGCCAAGGACTTGCGTTCCCAAAACGGAGCCTGCTCAGCCATGCAAGGTATCACGAGGCGGCTTATACAAATCGAGCATGCCTTCTTCTTTACCGGGCGGCATCTGGAGATAAAAGCCCTGCTCTTCGATTTTGGCCAGCACTTCGGGAGCAGAAGCCCTTGCCAGAGCTTTGTCCTCGGTCAGCACCATATCCAGAACATGAGTGGGTTCACCGAACACCTTGAGCAGGGCCTCTGGTAACTCAGCAGTCCCAACCTTGCGGTCTACATACACGTACATTTCCGCTTTGCGACTGCTTTTAAATACTGAACACAATCGTTTCATCACTTATTCCTACACTACTAACAGGCTGCCTGTTCGCGCCAGGCCATGGCTTCCTGCAACAGCAACTCGCCCACCACCGGCTTTCGCCAACCATGAAACTCACTCGGCAAGGTATCTTTACCGCCGCGCAACACATCAACCACAACCCGCTCCAGCATCTTTCGAGAACCAAGAATCTGAGCGGCGATCCCCTGGTCTTTTGCCACTTGCCCCACCAACGCCTTCAATCGCTTGTATAGCTCCATCTCGCGTCCCTTGAGGGGCTTCGGAATGGGTTCAAAGGGTTCACTACTTTCGGCGTTATCATTGAACTCGCATACCAACGCGCATAATTCCTCACCGAAGCGCTTCACCGACTTGGGCTTTACACCTTCAAGTTTCCATAGTGCATGCGTATTACGACATTCATGCTGCGCTATTTGCAGCAACTGGACATCGCTAAACACCCACGGCTTAGGCAGGTTTACAGACCTCGCTTTAGTATCCCGCCACTGCACAAGTTCTTTGAGCAGGCGCTGTTTTCGTGTACTGAGATCCCAACCTCCACGCAAGCGCAGATAAGCGTTATCGGACTGCTGCCAGCTGGCGATATTCTGCTCAACCAACAGGCGACCTTCGTCCATGACTGTGTCGTATAGCGACACCTCCTGCAATGCAGCCTGCAAGCGGTCGTAAAGCTCGATCAGAAAATGCGTATCCTTAATGGCATAATCGATTTGCTGATCAGTCAGGGGACGCTTTAACCAATCAGAACGTGTCTCTGATTTATCCAGCTCTTCGCCAAGCTGGTCACTTACCAGAGCCTGGTAACCCAATGAGGGCCCCAAACCTAGAAATGCCGCGGCCACCTGTGTATCAAATACCTCAACCGGAACCTGCCCACACTCATGGTGCAACAGCTCAATGTCCTCACCCATGGCATGCATAATCTTGGTGATATGCGAGGCTGCCAGTAAGGGGGCCAACACACTTAAGTCATCTACCGTCAGCGGGTCAACAAGGCACACTTCATCTCTGGTGGCAAACTGCAACAATCCGGGCTTGGCGTAGTAGGTATTGGTACGCATGAACTCAGTATCAATACCAATCAGATCCTGCTGCAACCAGCGAGCAAGGGCTTCTTCCAGCGCTTGCTGGGACTCAATCCAAGACCAGGGGAGCACACTAAAATCAGTCATGTCGCACCGACTTTCGTCCGGAGAAGGCGTGACTCAGGGTGCCACCGTCTACATATCCAAGTTCGCCACCCAAAGGTATTCCGTGAGCAAGGCGCGTCACCGATATTGCAGTTGGAACGGAATCGGCAATGTATTGCGCTGTGGCTTCGCCTTCGAGCGTTGGATTGGTAGCAAGAATCAACTCGTTCACCGCGCGTGCCGTCACCTGCTCTACCAACTGGGGAATCCCCACCTGCGCGGGCCCACGCCCGTCGATGGGAGAGAGACTGCCACTCAACACGTAATAGTGTCCTTTAAACTGCCCAGTTTGCTCTATAGCAATGAGATCACTGGATGATTCAACAACACAGATAACGTGCCCGTCACGCTGCTCATCACCACAAATGCCGCACAGAGAGGATTCACTGAAGTGCCGACATTTTGAGCAACGCCCAACCTTTTCACAAGCCTCATGCAAAGCTTCTGATAAGCGCTGCGCGCCGATACGTTGCTGCTCCAATAAATACAGTGCCATTCGCTGCGCGCTTTTTTGACCCACGCCGGGTAAGACCCTTAGCGCCTCGATCAACTCATCAATGCTCTTACCAAAACTCATTAACCGTCCTTCACCTTCTAAAACGGCATTTTAAAGCCGGGAGGCATGCCCATACTGGAGGCGAGCCCGGACATCATGGACTTGTTGTTTTCTTCGACCTTACGCACCGCATCGTTGACGGCAGCGGCAAGTAAGTCTTCAAGCAATTCCTTATCTTCGCTGAGTACAGAAGGATCAACATTTACCTTACGTACATCGTGGCGGCCATTCATTACCACCTGAACCATGCCAGCTCCTGCTTCGCCAGTCACTTCTGCATTGGCAAGCTCTTCCTGCTGCTTTTGCAGCTGTTCCTGCATCTTTTGCGCCTGTTTCATCAGGTCGCCCATATTGCCACCAAACATTTTTTAACTCCTCAAGTCTTTCGACTTCGTACTTTGCAAGGGGATTAGTGCAATTCACCCAGGGCTTCAATGCTTTCCTCTACTACGCGTGCATCGAACATTTCGATGAGTGACTGTACATGAGGATCAGCAAAAATTAACTCGCGGGCATTCGCCTGCATCTCCTGCCGACGCCGCTCACGCCACATCATGGGGGTTTCCTGGCCCGTCAACACACCATCTATAAACTCAATAGTCAACATTTCACCATCACCCAGCCGTTCCTGCAGGGCTTTTTCTATACGCTGACGGTGGCTCTCATTCAACAAGCGGTAATGACCGCTGTCGACATACAGTTTAAGTGAAGAGCCCTGTTTCTCGAGCGCCATATTCAGCAACAGGTTCAAGGTCATTCCGGTCACCGGCACACTCGATGCAAGTATAGGCCACTGATTTGACGCGTCAGGGCTGGTGCTGGAAGCTACTGGAGACTCCTCAACTATCGCTGGTACATCGGCAACATCTTGTGCACGCGACTCACTCTCCGACTCGGGCTGATGTTCAGTCAGAGGTGTTTTTTTTTTAACTTCTAATGCGCTCTGTTCAACCGCCTCGTGCATTTCTGGCTCGCCATCATAGGCTGCCAAGGGTGGAACGTCTTCTTGCAGTGCAGGAGGAGACAGATGCTGCGATTCCTGGATTGATTGCTCCACTGCAAGCGAAGCCGCGGGTGCTTCAGATTGCACGGGCTTTTGCTCAGGAACATTAACTGATTCAACATGTGATACGGCGGATGATGCTTCGAGGGGAGCTGACGCCGTGTCAATTGATGACGAAGCGCCCGGAGCGGCCTGGGGCAATTCAGGGGTGCTGGCAGGCGCTTGCAGCTGAAAAGCCAGCATGCGCAACAGCGCCATTTCCAAACCCGCGCGCGGATCCGGTGTAATACTTAGATCCTGACGACTGGTTAATGCAATCTGATAGTAGAGCTGTACATCTTCGGCACTTAATGAAGACGCATATTTGCGCACCTCTTCCTGATCGCCAAGAGCGTTATCAATGGCGCCAGGCACGGCCTGCTCAACAGCGATCCGGTGCAACAGACCCACCAGGGATGCCAACACCTCGCGATAATCAGGCGAAAACTCAGCCAAGGATGCAACCTCAGCTAACATGCCCTGAGCATCACGCGCTACCAACGCTGCCAGAATACGGTAAATCTGTTTGTGATCGACAGTTCCCAGCATGGCGCTCACACCCTGCTCGCTCAACTGCTCATTGCCATAGGCGATTGCCTGATCGGTGAGACTCAAAGCGTCACGCATGCTGCCGTCTGCTGCGCGCGCCAATGCCCATAGAGCGGGTTCTTCAAAACCGACATTTTCCTCACCTAAAATGTGGGTAAGATGCTGCACGATGCGTTCGGGAGACATATTCTTCAGATTAAACTGAAGACAGCGAGACAGGATGGTTACCGGCAGCTTTTGCGGGTCAGTGGTCGCGAAGAGAAACTTTACATGCTCGGGCGGCTCTTCGAGTGTTTTAAGCAAGGCGTTAAAACTGGACGATGACAGCATATGCACTTCATCGATCAGGTAGATTTTGAATTGGCCTTGCGAGGGCGCGTACTGCACGTTGTCAAGCAGCTCGCGCATGTCTTCAACTTTGGTACGCGAAGCGGCATCGATCTCGATAAGATCGACATAACGCCCTTGCACAATCGCCGTACAAGCGCCGCAGGTGCCACAAGGCTCAGGGCTGATACCCTGCTCACAGCTCAGGCATTTGGCCAGAATGCGGCCTATGGTGGTCTTGCCCACACCGCGCGTGCCGGTAAATAGATACGCATGATGAAGCCGTTGACTTTCGAGTGCGTGCACGAGCGCCTGCAGCACGTGCTCCTGGCCAACCATCTGGCGAAAATTTTGCGGGCGCCATTTACGCGCCAGAACCTGATAACTCATTAATACAACATACCCTGTTGGACGCTGGTTATCTTACACTGTCGTTCACTTCGATGACACCACCGACCACCAATTTGCCATACTATACTCAGTACAATCAGAACGTATTAGCTCATAACACCCACCTCAAAAACTGTAGGAGAACGGCTTGATGAAGACCGGGAGCCTGCCACCACCCCGCCTTATGCTGTTTGACTGGCACGGCACGCTGGTTAACACCCACGATGCGATGTATGCCGCCATTGAACAAATGCTGCCGCAGCTTGAGGAGCTGGGGCTCATCGCGCACATTCGGCCAGAAAGCAGCGCCCATAGTGAAAGCGACGAAAAACTCATTCGATATATACGCATTTTCAGACACTTGCATCCGCGAGTACTGGCGGAGCGACGCATTTCCCGTACCGATATCTTCGAAGTGCTGTTTGGCGATAACCGAAAGGCGCTGGATATAGCTCACCAAGCATACAATGAGGCCTACCGGGCACACTTCGGCAAGGTATCGCCATTTCAACAGGGACTTTACGACTATTTGAGACACCTGAAACGACGCGGTATTGCGATCGGTGTCGTCACAAACCGACACAGAGAGTTTTTACAGCAGGAGCTGGCGTTGGTAGATGGGGGCCGCTGGCAAAATCTGTTTGACGTGACACTTTGCGGCAATGAGGCCAAACGTTATAAGCCTGCACCCGATGGACTACAGGCGCTTGCTGAGCAGTTCTCAATAAGCAAACCGGAATACCTGTGGTACGTGGGCGACAGTGTCACCGATATGTGCACGGCACAGCGCGCGGGTGTGACTCGCGTATTTTACAACGGGGCCTGCTGGGACAAGCACTGGTTTGACGACATGTTTGGCCATAGCGACTATGCTCCGCAATGGATTGTAGAAAGTTTTGATGACTTACTGGACCTACTGCCGCCACACACGGCGGAGCGCCCACCCAAGCTTGCCCCTCCAGCAAGTCCGCCACCACGCCAGGAACCCGACTGGCACCCTGCACTAGCTCAACTCACCGCACCGGATCTCATCCTGTTTGATTGGCATGCCACGTTAGTCGACACATTGGATGCGATGTATCACGCTGTCGACGATATGCTAAAGGAACTCAAGCAGATGGCGTTACTCGAACATCTGGTTGACACCGCCACATGCAAAAACCCGGAAGATGAACGCCTGGTCGCCTACGTGCGCGACAACCTACGACTTCACCCCAAAATCAAACTGGACCGAAAAATATCCCGCACTGATATTTTTGAAGTGCTGTTTGGCAACAATGAAGCCGCCAAACGTATCGCGCATACGGGTTTTACCAAACACTACCGCAAGTACTTCGGCACCGCACTTCCCTTTGAACCCAAGGTACGGCATGTACTCGAAGGTTTGCGCACGCTGGGCTTGCCCATTGGCGTGATCACAAATAGGGATCGGGAGTTTTTACAGCACGAACTGAAAACGATTGAGAACGGGAGCTGGCAAGATCTGTTTGAAATTGAAATTTGTGGTGACGACACCCCGCAGCGCAAGCCCCACCCGGATCAGATTTATCTGGCCTGCGAGAAAATGTCGGTCACGCCCACTTCTTCGGTGTGGTATGTGGGGGACAGCACTACCGATGTTATTGCAGCCAAAACAGCCCAGATCACCAGTGTATTCTTCAATGGCGCACTATGGGACTTACCATGGTTGAACAGGATATTTCCGGGTAATGCGCGTTTTCCGCATCGACCCGATGTCGTGGTGAATGATTTTTCAGAATTCTGGGCACTCGTGCTCAGCTGTCGCCAACGAGCACGGACACGAACAACACCTACTCGCTGATATTGGGGAAGTCCTGAGCGTACTTTGAGATCCATTCGGCTGCTGCGAGCTCGCCATCGAGTTCGCGACCCTCCACTTCTTTTACCCACATGCGGTAGTGCTCGATATGGCAGATTTGCTCGACCATACGCGCCGTATAAGCATCCTGAGAAGAAGTAAATTCGATGCCCGCTTCATAGCGATCTGGTCGCGACAAGCACCAGATGACACGGGCCTCGGCTTCAAAGGGCGGTTCTACGATGGGAATACGAATCTTCACCATAGAACCTACCGGTAACCGTTGGCTCGAGCTAAAGCTCAGCCCACCCAGACTAATATCCTGCATTTGACTACGTTCACCGTCACTCAGACTAATGGGCGAAAACTCGATAGGAACGTCAGCAGGGTGACGGATGTAGGCTCTCATTCAGACAGGCTCACAACTTTCTTATTGGTGTTGTCATAGGCTGCATAGTCTACTGGATGTATCGATCCAGTACCATTTCCAGTTGCGTCAATTTGAAGGGTTTTGTGATGAACTCGTCCATCCCCACCTGAAAGCATCGCTCGGCTTCGCCCTCGATGGCATGCGCCGTTAAAGCGATGATGGGCGTGCGCATATCCGGACCACGGGATTTTTCTATTTCGCGCACAATCTGCGTACACTCGTAGCCATCCAGATCCGGCATCAAACAGTCCATAAATATCAATCGGTAGGTATTCGCCTTAAAGAGCTCTATAGCCTCAAACCCATTGGCCGCGACGTCTACCTGGAAGCCTTTTTTCTCCAGCAATCGTGTAGCCAGTTGCTGATTAACAATATTATCTTCAACCACCAATACCCTGCCTGCAGACCGCCCAGTCTCATTCAGACCGCTTAACTCCCGACCACTTTCGTCACTGATCGTATAGCGTGTCACCAGACGCTTTACTTGACCTTCTCTACCATCGCGTTCGGCATATACCTGACACATCACCTCACGCAGATAAGGGTCTCGCTGCTGCTTACTCAGAAACCCGTTGGCGCCCGCAAAAAAGAAGCCTTCTGCATCACCCAACTGCGGATTGGAACATAACACAACGATCCCCAACTCCCGTGGACACAACTGACGAATGCGACGACAAGCCTCAATCCCTGCCAGATCCTGCATCAAGTCATCACAGAGCACCATATTAAAGCCACCTTTATCGATTTCATTGCGACGAAGGATTTCGAGTGCCTGATGAGCACTGGCGACTGCCTCGAAACGTACTCCCCACTCCTGCAATAACTCCAGTGTAATCTTGCGACTGACCTCGTACGAATCGACAACAAGAACATTAAGTTCGGAGGCTGTCGATAAATCAATCAGACTACTGGGCCCGGTCTGTTTCACAATGGGCAGCGTAATTTCCATCC
>JBFHVM010000024.1:0-18358 GCA_041589495.1 Oleiphilaceae bacterium
CAGGTGTATGTACGCAACAAGACCAATGCCTGCGACAAAGTAGGCTTTAAGTCGGAAGCCGTTATTCTGCCAAGCAGCACCTCACAGGAAGAGCTCGAAGCATTGATAGACCGCTTTAATCAGGACGATGCGATCGACGGCATACTGCTGCAACTTCCCTTGCCGGACCATCTCGATAGTGACCCCCTGCTTGAACGCATCCAGCCCGACAAAGATGTCGACGGCTTTCACCCCTACAACATCGGACGCCTGGCTCAACGCATGCCATTAATGCGCCCGTGCACCCCAAAGGGAATAATGACCCTACTCGAAAGCACCGGGCAAACCATCAAGGGCAAAGACGCCGTGATCGTGGGCGCCTCCAATATCGTCGGCCGCCCCATGGGCCTCGAACTGCTTCTCGCAGGATGCACGGTCACCACCACTCACCGATTTACACAGAATCTGCCCGAGAAGGTATCTCAGGCTGACATCGTTGTCGTTGCCGCAGGCAAGCCCGGCCTGGTAAAAGGAGAATGGATTAAAAAGGGCGCCATCGTGATCGATGTAGGTATTAACCGCACCAGCGATGGCAAACTGGTGGGTGACGTAGAGTACACAGTGGCCGCCGAGCGAGCAGGCTGGATCACTCCCGTGCCTGGCGGCGTTGGCCCCATGACGGTTGCCACACTCATGGAAAACACACTCTACGCAGCCGAAGAGCTACACGACTAAATCTCCATCTGCAAACCTTGTACGCCCGCTACAATGCGGGCGTAACCTGCATTTCCTGCTGATCACGAAAAAGCGCATGCTCAACGCGATTGCGACCGCCATTCTTCGCCGCATACAAGGCTTTATCTGCCAAAGCCAGTAGCTTTTCCGCCCCTACACTTTTGTCCGTACGCTCCCCTGTACACACCCCAGCACTCACAGTCAGCGGTATATGCACTCCCTCAAAAACGACATCCTGCAACAGAACCGCCTGGCGAATCTGTTCTGCGACATGAAAAGCATCTGCCGTAGCCGTGTCAGGCAAAATGACCGCAAATTCCTCACCACCATAGCGCGCAAGCGTATCCGAAACTCGCCCAACAGATTTCTGCATGCACACCGCGAGTTGCTGCAAGCAATAGTCCCCGGCCGGATGCCCATATTCATCATTAATACGTTTAAAGTGATCGATATCCAACAACACCAGAGACAAGGGGTAATGCATACGTTGCGCTCGACACAGCTCTTCCTTTAAGGATTCGTCAAAGGCCCTACGATTCTTCAAACCAGTCAAACCATCGGTTTTGCTTAATTCGGACAACCTAATATTGCTGATGAGCGCCGAGATATATTCACGATAAGGATGAGCGGTAACCACATACATTCCGAAAAGATAGAGCCCTACAGCAAACAGAACCTCCAGGTCGGCCTCGTCCACCACTAACAGCTCCACCATGATGGTTGGGAGCAACATGCCACATAAAAAGAGCCCAACAAATGAGCGAGACGCCGAAAACGTGACCGCCCCACCAGCACTCAACCCGGCCGTTGTCAGCAGAATGACCTGTCCAAAAGGCGCCAAAGGAGTATCGAGCGACGCACAGGCTGCCATCACGCCCCAGGTAATACTGCTAATCAACACACCAAATGCGAGCAAGGCCCGACTAAGAACGGTTTGCGCGATAGTTTTACGCGCGATAATAACCAAAAAAATACGGATCAGGGAACCGAATACCACGACCACACTGAATACGTTCAGCCAATCGAGCGTTGAAGCCCTCTCGGTCTGAACACTGATAACGTAATAAAGAAAAAACCATGCCGCCACATACATAAAGGTCCCCGGCAGGGAACGCCCGGCCAGATCGGAGGTCATCTGGCGCTCGGCCAACTCTTGCTGAGAATCACTTAGCACCTCAGAGATTTGCTCGTTAACGCGCTGTTTCGCCAAACCTTTACCCTTGTATGCGCCACTTCATTGTCGGTTTAACCGATCCGCTGACTAGAGCTTAGAAGTCAGCAAGCCTTTTGACAAACCCTCCGGACGAGCCCCACACAAACATAGCCCCTTCTTTGCCTGCCACCACATCTGCAACCACATCTGCAAATTAGTCATATTTACCCAAGCTAATCGCGCATTCTCGAATACGATCTTCTATAATACGCGGCCTTAAATTTCGGATCGCAACACAAAGCACTTGATCTAACCAACCAGGGTACACCATGAATAAAGTCTACATCAGCGCGCAGCAACTGCTCGAAGATTCCTTCAACCTCGCACTCCAGGTATATGAAAGCGGCTATCGCCCTAACTATATCGTGGGCGTTTGGCGTGGTGGTGCACCCGTGGGCATTGCTGTGCAGGAACTGCTGCATGTAATGGGCGTAGATGCGGACCATATTGCTATTAGAACCTCATCCTATACCGGCATTGGCGAGCGGGATAAAAAGGTACGCGTCCATGGACTCACTTATCTGATCAAGCGCCTGGAAAGCGAAGATTCCATGCTGATCGTGGACGATGTGCATGATTCCGGGCTGAGCATTCACGAAACCATTAAAGATCTGAAAAAGGCCTGCAAAAAGAATACGCCCGAAATTCGCATTGCCACGCCGTATTACAAGCCAGGCAACAACAAGACTGACCGAGTACCGGATTATTTCATTCATGAAACCAATGAATGGCTGGTATTCCCGCACGAATTGGACGGCCTCACCAGCGAAGAGATTCGCCAAAATCGCCCCGAACTGACAGGCATTGCCGACCGCATTGAGGCGCTTGGCCTGAAGCTGGGAAAATAGACTATGACGTACTAGCCCACGCAGCGGGCTAGTACAATTCTATACCAGGCCGCAACCGGCCAAAATCATGGCACACAAAAACGACTTGATCGCAGCAACATCTGCTTCTTCATATTCCTGTTTATTGCTTACAGTGAGCACCTGGGTTTCAAAATCAGCATAGTGTTGCGTGGTCGACCAAATCATAAAGATCAGATGCTCCGCATTCACTTCTCGCATTTTGCCCTGCTCTATCCAGCTTTCGATAATCCGCACCTTATCCCTGAACCACTGACGTACGTCAGTGCGTAAATGCTCCTGCAGATGTGGCGCCCCCTGAATGATCTCCATGGCGAAGATCTTGGAAGCATTGGGGTGAGAAATCGATAGATCTACTTTTTCACAGACGTAGCGCTCCAGCGTGGTTTTGGGGTCATCATCTACACTCATGGAATCCATGGCCGAATTCCAACGCGAGATAATATCCTCCAGCACTGCCTCGTAGAGTGCACTTTTCGATTTGAAATAATAGAGCACATTGGCTTTAGGCAAATCCGCCTGATCGGCGATTGCCTGCATACTAGTGCCTTTAAATCCGTGTTTTACAAATTCCTTTTCCGCAGCCTCCAGAATAAGCTGGCTGTTTTTCTCCCTGATTCGTCCGGTCTTATATACTTTGGTCACGACCCTTCCTTACTGTGGAATGATCGGCGATGCGCTTGCCCGCAGCTGGTTTTTTTAGTTTATTCGCCGTGTTTTTAGTAAGCCGCATTTTATGCGAACAATGTGCATGAAAAAAGCCGCCATCGCATTTTATGTGATGGCGGCACGCATGAGATGATAAAGGCACCACCTCCTAATTGAGTCGACGCAAACGCGATTAGGACTGGGGCAGCTTGCCTTCTACGCCTTGCACGTACCAACTGAATCCAAGCATATCACCGTCAGACATAGTCTGCCCGGCAGGCACTATAACCTCGCCAGCCTGATTAATCACCGGACCATCAAATACGCGCGCTGCACCCGTGCGAATGGCTTCTTTCTTGGCCATAACCAAGGCTTTTACATCTTCTGGTATCGCATCATTCAACGGCGCCAGGTCGGTCGTGCCTTCGGCAATACCGGGCCACAGATCTTCAGACTTCCAGGTACCATCAATCACCGCTTGCGCCTTAGCCAGGTAAAGAGCTCCCCACTTGTGCACAGTCGAGGTCAGATGCGCTTTAGGACCATACACCGACATATCCGAGTGATAACCAATCGCGTAAGCGCCTTTGGCTTCGGCAGCCTGAATCACTGCAGCAGAATCAGTGTGCTGGGTGAGCACATCAGCTTTTTGCAGAATGAGGGTTTCAGCAGCTTCACGCTCCTTGGCCGGATCGTACCAGGTAGAGGCCCAAACCACCTTCACTGTTACATCCGGATTCACTTCGCGCGCACCTTTAGTAAAAGCGTTAATGCCACGAATTACCTCGGGAATGGGAAACGAAGCCACGTAGCCCAGCACGTTGGTTTTGGTCATCTTCCCGGCAACCAGCCCCGTCAGATATCGCCCCTGATATGCACGGGTAAAGTAGGTACCCATATTGGGGGCTCGCTTGTAACCGGTCGCGTGTTCAAACTTCACTTTAGGAAAACGCTTGGCGACTTTTAGTGTCGGATTCATGTAGCCAAAGGAAGTGGTAAAAATCAGGTCATGCCCCTTTGACGCCAACTGGTGAATCACTCGCTCGGCATCGGCACCTTCAGCAACACTTTCTACATAGTTGGTTTCGACTTTATCACCTAACTGCTCCACCACATATTTACGACCTTCGTCATGGGCATAAGTCCAACCAGCGTCGCCGGTTGGGCCAACGTAAACAAAACCGATTTTTAATGGATCAGCCGCACTGGCAAAGCCGGAAACGACAGCCATACCTGCCACGGCAATAGCCTGGACAAAGCGACGTAGGCCTTGCATTTTCAAGCACTTGGATTTTGCTCTCATGTTTTCTCCTGGTCTCAATACGAGTTAAGTGTTTACTACTTTTATTTTGGCGAAGCCCCCAAAGCACAATGCGACAAGCTCTTACGGAGCTCCGCCACTTATAGTTGTGGCCGGTAAGGCTGCCCCAATGCCAAAGGCGAAGCCAGCCGAGTTTTTACTGCATCACTGGCTAACACCACGAGCACAATTATAGTCGCTACGTAAGGCAACATGGCCAACAGATTGGGCGAGGCTTCGAAACCCAAGCCCTGCAACACGAGATGCATGATACTGGCAGCCCCAAACAGGTACGCACCCAACAGTACACGTTCCGCTTTCCAGCTGGCAAAAACCACCAGCGCCAACGCAATCCAGCCTCTACCTGCGGACATACCCTCTGTCCATAAGGGCGTATAAGCCAACGACAAATAACCGCCCGCCAGACCAGCCATCGCACCTCCAAATAAAACTGCACCATAACGTACCTTAAATACTGACATGCCTATCGCGTTAGCCGCCTCGGGATTCTCGCCCACCGAACGAATGGTCAAGCCCAGGCGCGTGCGCTTAAAGCAGAAGTAAACAGCCAAAAAGATAAACCAGGATAAATACACGAGAGGGTCGTGGGAAAACAGAATTTTGCCCAGCATTGGAATATCGCTCAAAAGAGGAATTTCCCACGCGGCAATACCCTCGATAGCAAAGCCGACGTAACCCGCTCCGAGGAACGCGCTTAACCCAGTACCAAAAATGGTTAGAGCCAAGCCTGTCGCCACCTGATTGGATACAAGCGAAATCGCCAGAAAGCCAAATAAAAGCGACATGGCCATACCGGCACCCATGGCAGCCAATAAACCTAAACCGTTATACCCCGTCACACTGGCTACAATAAAGCCCAGCACCGCCCCCATCAGCACCATACCCTCTTGACCGAGGTTCAAGACGCCCGATTTTTCGCAGACCATTTCACCTAACGCAATCAGTACAAGCGGCGTACCCGTGCGAATAGTGGCAAATAAAATATTGGTGAGTAATTCGATATCCATACTTCGCTCAACACTCCGCAGCAGGTGCGGTAACTTTCTGCACGGCGCGAGTACGCACAATGCGATAACTGATCAAGAGGTCACAGGCCAAGAGGTAAAACAACAGCATGCCCTGGAACAGGCCGGTGAGCGATTTGGGCAAGCCCAAATCCATTTGCACCATTTCGCCCCCCATAAATGTGAGTGCCAATAACATACTGGCAAACACAATACCCAGTGGGTGCATGCGCCCCAAAAAGACCACAATAATGGCAGCATAACCATAACCGGGCGCAATATAGGGGCTCAGCTGCCCTACCGGCCCAGTCACTTCACTCACACCAGCTAAACCCGCAGTGAAACCGCACACCAGTAGCACCAGCCAGACCAGCCGTTTCTCTTTGAATCCCGCGAAACGCGCAGCAGCGGCATCCTGCCCCAACACCGAAATCTGAAAGCCCACCAGAGATCGCGACATGAGGGTCCAAACAATCGCAACGATGACCAAGGCAAACAGCAAACTGATATTCAAACGGTAGCCTTCAAGCAACAGAGGCAAGGTGGCGAATTCGGAAAACATAGCCGATTCGGGAAAATTATAGCCCTGCGGGTCTTTCAAGGGCCCGTGCACCCCATAGAGCAGCCAGTTGAGCGCAATATAATTGAGCATAATGGTGGTGAGAATTTCATTGGCCCCAAAGCGGGTTTTGAGCAATGCCGCGAGACCTGCCCACAGCAAGCCACAAAGAGCGCCGAAAAGAAGCACCGCGGGCAATACCCACACCGACTCAACCGAAAGCAGCTCAAGCGCCAGATAACCACCACCTAGCCCTCCGATAATAAACTGACCTTCGGCTCCGATATTCCAGACCTTGGCACGAAAACAAAGCATCAAGCCCATAGCACATAGCAAGAGCGGTGCAACCTTGATTCCCAACTCTGTCCAGCCGTAAAGATCTTCCAGGGGCAAAAGAAAAAACGTGTACAAGGCCTTCGCCGGACTCTGCCCCAAAAAAGCAAAGATGCCCGCGCCTGTGAGCAAGGTGAGCGCCAAAGCCAGTAGAGGCGAAGCATAAGCCATCGCTCGGGAGTCGGCCGGACGCTTCTCAAGCCGGCACAGAGTAAAAGGAAACATCAATGCGCCCCTCCCGCACCAAGCTCATGAGGCCGCGTGTCACTGGCCCCCTCTCTCCTGCCACAGGAAAAATCACCAGCCATCCACTGCCCCATCTGATTAATCGTTACCTCAGCAGTTTTGGCTACAGGCGATAAACGACCATCGCAAATGGCACAAATGCGATCACTGATGCTATACAGCTCATCGATATCTTCAGACACCACAAGAATCGCAGCTCCCTGATCGCGTAAAGCCACCAGGGCATGGCGAATAAGGATGGCCGCACCAATATCCACTCCCCAAGTGGGGTGCGAACACACCAGCAGCTTGGGATTCTGGAGTATTTCGCGACCAATAATGTACTTTTGCAGATTTCCCCCGGAGAGAGACTTGGCTTGCGACAGAGATGATGCCGTCTTCACCTTGAATTCCTTGATAATACGCTGCGCGAATTCGCGTACTTTGCCGGCATTAATCCAGCCTTTTTGCGCCAGGCCTGATTGATAAGCGGTGAGTAGTGCATTCTCTTCGAGCGACATATCAGGCACGGCACCGCGACCCAAACGTTCCTCCGGAACAAAGCCCAAGCCCAGCCGACGACGCTCCGCAGGCCCCAACCCGGTAACCTCTTTATTCTGAAATATTACGCCACCGCTACATGGATGCTCTTCACCACCAATTAGGTCGAGCAGCTCTTCCTGACCATTCCCAGCAACGCCGGCGACACCCAGAATTTCACCGCTTTTAACTTCAAAGGAAATCGACTTGAGCGCAGTAGCGAAAGGGTCATCGCTACGATAACTCACTGCATCGACAGTCAAAAAACTTTCGACCCCCTCAGCCTTTTCATAGTCTTCACTTAAAGGCGTTTCGTCCCCCACCATCATGCGTGCGATTTCTTGCGTCGTGGTATCTTTAGGCACACAGTGACCCGTTACTTTACCGCCACGCAAAATCGTCGCGTGATCGCACAGGGCACGCACCTCATCAAGCTTGTGGGAAATAAACAGAATACTGCAACCTTCTGCGGAAAGCTGCCGTAGTGTGGCAAACAGGGTTTCTACCTCTAATGGCGTGAGCACAGAGGTGGGCTCATCCAGAATAAGCAGTTTGACGTCTTGCAACAAACACCTGACTATCTCGACCCGTTGCTGCTCACCAATTGAAAGTGTGTGCACATAGCGCTCGGGATCAAGCTTCATTCCGTAAGCCGCAGAGACTTCAGCAATGCGTATTTTGAGCGCACCCATACCCTGTACCTCGTCACGAGGCAGGCTCAGGGCAATATTTTCCGCAACGGTCAGGGTTTCGAACAGCGAAAAATGCTGGAACACCATGCCGATACCCAATTCCCGAGCATGCGCTGCGCCACGCACCGACACGGATTCACCTTGCCAAATCATCTCGCCCTCATCGGGTTTGACGATACCGTAGATGATTTTCATCAGCGTACTTTTACCGGCGCCGTTCTCACCCAATAAGGCGTGCACCTCACCTTCGGCGACAGACAACGACACTTTGTCGTTTGCCACACACCCGGGGTAAATCTTGGTGACATTGGTCAGCTTGATTCGATTCATGGGCAAGCCACCCCATTGAAGGTCGGGAACAATGTACTACCTATATTAGTCGAAAGGACATGGGTATGTAGCGGTACGTTTCTTATTATTATCGCGAGCACTCGCACTTTCTTCTCTCATCTGCTGACGAACAAATTTACCGATTTACCTTTACTGACCCATTGGACAGATTTCGCTTACAAAAAAACAGTAAAAGCAAAAGCCTTGCCAAACAGTAAAACACGCTATAAAAACGGCATCGAGAGCGAACAGGCACCCGCCTACTACCCCCTGCACACCCTGAAAAACGGCGCATTATGCCATATTCTTCGCCTTGTGACTCTGTCGTGGCAACAATCGACGCTTGTCGCAAGCCCTTACCGGACAAGGACGAGGCGCACCAAAACTCAACACATATTTGACCAGATGGTTACTTTTGGTGCCATCAACAGGGATCTGCTACCTTCAGACACCGCCAAACCGGTATCTATACGACATTGAAACAGCAAAAAACCGACTACAACAGCCCCACATAACACATCATTTTTTATTTGCCCACTTGGTCAACTTTTTGCATCACACCAAATAAACAGACTATATTAGCTATACTTATTGGTAGATAATATTTAAATGAATTACGTCAGTAGACTGCTGACAGGTGAAACGCTGATGCCCATGCAATTCTATCTCAATGGCAAACCTCAATCAGTAGGCGAATTTAGCGGCGAAACTACTTTGCTGAACTATCTTCGCGAGCAGATGTCTTTAAACGGCAGCAAGGAAGGCTGCGCATCCGGCGACTGCGGTGCCTGCACGGTTCTTATTGGCGAACAATCTCGAGAACACTACGAGAGTACTGCGAAGTGGCAGTTTGAAGCCGTTAACGGCTGTATCACACTGCTTGCGCAGGTACAGGACAAACAAGTGGTTACAGTAGAAGGTTTGCGTACTGGCAAAGCTCTGCATCCAGCCCAACAGGCCATGGTAGCTCACCATGCCTCGCAATGTGGCTTCTGTACGCCTGGCATCGTAATGGCGATCAGTGCACTGCTGGCCACCAAACAACAGCAAGAGAATCAAACCATCAACGATGCAGAAATTCAGGATGCCCTGTCGGGCAACCTATGCCGCTGCACCGGGTACCGCCCAATTATCGATGCGGCGCGTGAATTGAATTCATTTTGCAGCGATAAAGCCGATGTCTCCCTTGGCTACTGGCACCCGGATATTGAGCTGACCGAGGCTGAAGCCAGTACCCCCCCCCCTCAAAGCATCGAACTCAGCCCCGGCGTCTATGCACCAAGTAGCGAGAAAGCGCTTGGCAACCTGCTGGCCACCTATCCCAAGGCAAGACTGGTGGCCGGCGCTACCGACCTCGCCCTCGAGGCAACCCAGCAGTACCAGCAGTTTGACCAAGTGGTTCTATTGCAGGGCGTTAGCGACCTTAATTCCCTGCACCATGACGAAACGCATTGCTACATCGGCGCGAATACCACTTATACGCAAGCGGAGCCAATGTTGGCCGAGCTCTACCCAGAGTTCTTGCAATTAATGCAGCGCCTTGGTTCTCGACAGATTCGCAACAAGGGCACCTTCGGTGGCAACATCGCCAACGCATCCCCTATTGGCGACACGCCTCCTGTATTCATCGCTCTTGGTGCAGAGTTAGAACTGGCGAGCGCGCAGGGCTATCGTTGGCTGCCGGTGCAGGATTTTTTTCTCTCCTACAAAAAAACTGATTTGCGCGCGGGGGAGTATATACGGCGAATAAAAGTACCGCTCCTGGCTAAAAACGAAGTGCTAAAGGTTTATAAAATCTCCAAGCGCCTCGAAGACGATATCTCGGCTGTGCTCATGGCGCTCAAACTGCGTATCGAGAACAACAAAGTTGTTTCAGCGCGCTCCGGTTTTGGAGGCTTGGATGGTATTCCCCGACCCAGTACTAAACTTGAACAGGCCCTGCAAGGCAGTGACCTCGGTGAAGCCGATTTTTATCGCGCTGGCGCTGCACTGGAAAAAGACTTTAAGCCGCTCGATGATGTGCGAGCCTCCGCCGAATATCGACTGGGCGTGTGCCGCGACCTCTTGCGCAAGTGCGCTCTGGAACTTACTGATACGTCCACGTTGACACGTGTCGAAAACCTACACACTCAAGCGCCTGAGCAGATAGCAACGGGAGATAGCTCCCATGCGTAAGTTAATCGATAGTCAGCACGCGCAACGCGAACGACCAGCAAAAACAAAGGCAGGCAAAAGAGCCGCCCACGACAGCGCTGAAAAACATGTGACCGGTCGTGCCGAATATGTCGATGACCTGCGTGAATATCCGGATCAACTGCATGTAGCCGTCGCTGGCAGCGCTTTCGCCCATGCCCGCATCCGACACATAGACCTTGCCGCCGTGCGTGCCGCAGAGGGTGTGGTGGATGTGATTACGGCTACGGATATTCCGGGTCATCACGATATTGGCCCGGTGTTTCCCGGTGATTTTCTGCTGGTTGATGAAATCTGCGAGTTTGTCGGCCAACCCATATTCGCAGTAGCCGCAACGAGCACAATGGCAGCACGTCGGGCGGTTAAACTGGCCAATATAGATTATGAAGAACTACCCGCTGTATTAAGTATCGACGAGGCGCGGGTGCAGGAATATTACGTGCGCCCCCCTCATAACCAGCTTCGCGGTGACGCTGACCAAGCCATTGCCCAATCACCCCATCGCCTGCAGGGCGAGGTGTATGTGAAGGGGCAGGAGCATTTGTATCTTGAAGGTCAGGTCTGCTCAGTACTACCGACCGAAGACGGCGGTGTATTCGTACACAGTTCCAGCCAGCACCCCAGCGAAGTACAAAAACTGGTAGCCGAAGTGCTGGATTTGCCCATCCATCAGGTGCAGGTAGAAGTGCGCCGCATGGGCGGCGCCTTTGGCGGCAAGGAGACTCAGGCAGCCAGTCTGGCCTGCATGGCAGCCATTTTTACCCTGCGCACTGGCCGACCAGTGAAATACCGTATGTCGCGCCAGGACGATATGACCATGACCGGCAAGCGGCACGATTTTCACAACCACTACGAAGTTGGCGTGGATGAACATGGCATTATTCAGGGCGCCAAAATCGAACTGGCAGGCAAATGTGGTAACTCACCCGATCTTAGCGATGCCATTGTGGACCGCGCCATGTTCCACTGCGATAACGCGTATTACCTTAATCAGGCAGCAGTCACTGGCTTACGCTGCAAAACCCATACAGTCTCGAACACCGCTTTTCGCGGATTTGGCGGCCCGCAGGGCATGGTACTGGCCGAGCTGATGATGGACGACATTGCCCGCCATTTGGGTGAAGATCCTCTCACCATTCGCAAGCGCAATCTCTATGGCGTAAAACATGATCACATTCGCCTACCTAATGGTGATCTCGATCCGCGCAATGAAACGCACTATGGGCAACCTGTCGAGGAAAACGTACTAACGGTTTTAATCGAAAATCTGGAAAAAAGCGGCGAATACTGGAAACGACGCGAAGCCATCAAACAATTCAACGCCACCAGCGCTTTTATGAAAAAAGGACTGGCACTGACGCCAGTTAAATTCGGCATCTCGTTTACCGTCCAGTACCTCAATCAGGCCGGGGCTCTGCTGCACATCTATACCGATGGCAGTATCCATCTGAATCATGGCGGCACCGAGATGGGCCAGGGTTTGTACATCAAAGTAGCCCAAGTGGTCGCCGAAGCCTTTCAGGTCGATCTGGATCGCATTCAGGTATCCGCCGCACGCACCGACAAAGTACCCAATACCTCGCCAACTGCCGCATCATCGGGCTCGGACCTGAACGGCATGGCCGCACTGGATGCGGCCGAAACCATTAAAGCCCGCTTATTCGAATTTGCGCAACAACATTACGGCGTAATAGGCGATAGTCTGCATTTCGACGACAACCACTTATGCTTTGAATCTGAAAAAGGCGCCCAGCGCATTCCCTTTCCCGAGCTGGTACAGGCCGCCTATATGGATCGCGTTTCGCTATCGGCAACCGGTTACTATCGCACGCCCAAGATTCACTACGACCGCACCACTGGTAAGGGTCGCCCCTTTTATTATTTTGCCAATGGCGCAGCCCTCTCCGAAGTATTGGTCGATACCCTGACCGGCGAGTACAAAGTGACGCGCGTGGATATTCTGCATGATGTAGGCAAGTCGCTGAATCCGGCGATTGATATTGGCCAGATTGAAGGCGGCTTTGCACAGGGCATGGGCTGGTTAACCACCGAAGATTTATGCTGGGATGACAAAGGCCGCGTCAGCTCCAATAGCCCGGCCACATATAAAATCCCGACAGCTGGCGACATTCCTACCGACTTTCGCGTGCAACTGCTCGAAAACAGTCCGAATCAGGAAGCCACCATTTATCGCTCCAAAGCCGTGGGCGAACCCCCGTTAATGCTGGCGATTTCGGTGTGGTCTGCCATTCGGGATGCCATCGCCAGCCTAGCGAATTATCGTTTTAGCCCGCCACTGAATACGCCGGCCACTCCGGAATGTGTCTGGCACGCGGTCAAGGCAACCGAAGCCTACCTCAACCAGAAAGACGATCAGGAGGCGAAGACATGAACAAGCACAACTGGATAAACGCCCTGCAGCAAACAAGCCATAGCGGCGACGCCTATGCACTGGCAACCGTGCTTGGTTGCAGCGGCTCCACCCCCCGCGAGCCGGGCAGTAAAATGCTGATCACCGGCGAAGAGTCCTTCGACACCATTGGCGGCGGCCACCTGGAGTTTGTTGTCATCAGTAAGGCACGCGAACTATTGGCCAAGGGCGAAGCACTGCAGGAAATACATCATTTCCCCTTGGGCGCTTCGCTGGGACAATGCTGTGGAGGCAGCGCGACAGTGCTGCTGGAAGTGTTTGCTGCAGAGGCCATGCAAGTTGCCGTGTTTGGTGCCGGTCACGTTGCACAGAGTCTTATTTCCATACTGGGAGGCCTACCCTGCCGCGTCAGCTGGATCGACAACCGGCAAGAATGGCTCGATACCGAACTACCCGCCAACGTAAACACACGCTTAAATGAATTCCCCGTCGACGAAGTGGCCAGCCTTCCCGCAGGCTCCGATGTACTGATTCTCACCCACAATCACCAACTGGATTTTGAACTCTGCGTGGCCGCGCTGAATCACGGCGGCTTGCGTCATATTGGCCTGATTGGTTCCCAAACCAAGGCAGAGCGATTCCGTAAACGCTTGGCTCACAGAGGTTTCAGCGAGAAGCAGATTGCGACAATTCAATGCCCGGTGGGCCTGTCGGCCGTCCCCGGAAAACTGCCCATGGAAGTGGCCGTAAGCATCGCTGCAGAACTGATTGTGCTGCGCCACCAGGCCGGCCCCAACGATGAGCAATCAAAAAAAAGACGCGGCCTGCAATGGAAAGCTATTAAAGAAACGCTGAACACCAAAGTCGACAAAAGTGGCCAAGGCTACCGCCTGCCCGTCGCCGCGCGAGACGACACTAGCGACAAAGCAACAAACCCGAACATCTCCAACAATGAGTAATAGCATGACCCAAGCATCGGCCGCACAATCCACCCAATACACCGACCTGGCCAGCCAGCGCATAGGTGGACAAACGCTGTCCTGCAGCGATGACTTTTTTGCCGAAATGGAAAACCTGCTCAAACCGGGTCGCGGTGTGTTTATTGAAGACAAATACACCGATCGGGGTAAATGGATGGACGGCTGGGAGTCCCGTCGCCGTCGATTTTTATCTGATGGCAGCAGCGACGATGGTCTGGATCATGACTGGTGCATTATCAAACTGGGTGCCCAAGGTCGTATTCGTAAAATCAATGTGGATACCAACCACTTTCTGGGCAATGCCCCGCAGAGTATTGCCATTGAAGTGGCTCGCATCGAGGGCGAACCCAACGACGATACCCCATGGCACACCCTGGTAGAGCAAAGTCCCGTACAGCCCGGGCAGGAAAACTTCTTTACCGTGAGCAATGACGAGGTATGGACTCACGTTAAACTGCATATGTATCCCGACGGCGGCATTGCCCGCTTGCGCGTCTATGGCGAAGTGGTTGCCAACCCAGCGCAATTTGCCGAGGGCGAACTGATTGATCTGGCCTATATCAAAAACGGTGCGCGCCCTCTGGTGTGTTCCGACATGTTTTTCAGCCATATGGAAAATCTGATTATGCCGGGTCGAGGCGCCAATATGGGGGATGGCTGGGAAACCAAACGTCGTCGCCCCATCGGTGATCCCGATGTCGATCGCGATTGCGATTGGCTGGTGCTGCAACTGGCAGCTCCCGGCACGATCAGCAAAGTGCTAATCGATACCTGCCACTTCAAGGGCAACTACCCGCATCGCTTTAGCCTGCAAGGCATCAACCTGCCCGATAATCAGGCCAGAGATATTGAGCTTCTGCGTCGCGACAGTGAGCACTTTGCCCTGAGCACAAAAGCAGATGACTTTGATGCGCTCGCATGGCATACCTTGCTCAACGAAACCCGACTCTATGCTGATCGGGAACACAGTTATTTGAAAGAACTACAGCCACACCCGGAAATTACGCATGTACGCCTGAACATCTATCCTGATGGTGGCGTGAGTCGGTTGCGCTTATGGGGGCAGGCTGCGCGATGACTTTGGACGAACTGAATGCACTGCCACCAGCCACGGCAGAACACGCCTTCCGGCAATGCTGCACGGCGGAGCGCTGGATAGATGCCATGGTGCGCGAGCGTCCTTTTGCCAATCAGGGCGCGCTGCAAGCCTATGCGATTGAGGCCTGGCAACAACTCGAAGAGCCCGACTTTCTGCAAGCCTTTGAAGGGCACCCGCAGATTGGTAATGTGGACACCCTCCGCGCTAGATTCGCCAACACCAAGGCACTGGCCGCAGACGAGCAATCAGGCGTTAACGTAGCCAGTGAGAAAACTCTGAAAGCTCTGGCTGAGGGTAATAAGCAGTATCTTGAGCAGAATGGCTTTATTTTTATCGTCTGTGCCAGCGGCAAAACGGCGGACGAAATGCTCACGCTGCTTGAGGAACGCCTGCAACACTCTCGCGATCAGGAACTGCGCATTGCGGTAGAGCAACAAAGCCGGATCACGGCGCTGCGATTAGACAAGCTATTGGACAGCGGAACAGAAGCAATAGCCAAACAAAATAACAACAGGAGCCAAGCATGAGCAGCCCCATTACCACGCACGTACTGGACACCAATCTGGGTCAACCCGCTGCCGGCATGGATGTGACGCTGGAACGTCAGGATGGTGAAAACTGGCTTCCCGTCGCCGAAG
Organism: Oleiphilaceae bacterium; assembly: GCA_041589495.1. Lineage (GTDB taxonomy): Bacteria > Pseudomonadota > Gammaproteobacteria > Pseudomonadales > Oleiphilaceae > PZPK01. Next base: position 15,727 of record JBFHVM010000024.1, read on the forward strand.
GCGTTACCAATGCCGACGGCCGCATTCTGGACTGGCTGGCAGGCGAAGAACGACAGGCCGGCATTTATCGTATCAGCTTTGATAGCGATAACTATTTCAAACGACAGGGCAAGGTCTGCTTTTATCCTAGAGTTTGCTTTGAATTTCGCCTCGATCACCCCGAACAACACTACCATGTGCCACTATTAATTTCGGCGCACGGCATCTCGACCTACCGGGGTAGCTGATGGCCATCACCCTAACGCCACAGCCTTTAAGCGCAGAGAGCTTTGCGCCATTTGGCGAAGTGATTGAGACCGGAGGCCATCAACCCATAATGATCAATGAAGGATCAACCCAACGCTTTGATGCCCTGGCACGCGTGCAATTGGACTCGGCAGACGACTATGCTGCCATTAGTATTTTTCGCGCCGAGGGGCGCAAGCTGCCATTCAAGGTGCGCATGATGGAGCGCCACCCTTTAGGCAGCCAGGCCTTCTTTCCTTTGCAGTATGCGCCCTATCTGGTGCTGGTTACTGCAGGCGATGCGGCACCCGCCCCCGATACCCTGCAACTATTTATTGCGCAAGGCAATCAGGGGGTGAATTACTACACCGGAACCTGGCATCACCCCTTATTGGCGCTGCATGACAATGCCGACTTTTTAGTGGTCGATCGCAAAGGAACCGGCAGCAATTGCGACGAAGTCGCATTTGCTGCCGGCACCCAAATCATCATTCCCGAATTACCTGAAGCCAACCAAGGATAGCCTGATGCCCTCTCACCAAATTTATCGCGGCGCTGTGCTGAGCTTTAAAGACGACCCCGCTACCGCCGGTGACGACGCCATCGTGTTTTTTGAAGACGGCGCCCTTCTCTTGGAAGATGGATTAATTGCTGCCTGTGGCGAAGCTAACGAGGTGCTTGACCAAGCACCTCAAAACACGCCCGTGCGGTACTATCAAGAACATCTTATTATTCCCGGCCTTATCGATACGCATATTCATTTTCCGCAGGTAGAAGTGATTGCTTCCTTTGGCGAGCAGCTGCTCGACTGGCTCAATCAATATACTTTCCCCACAGAACAGAAATTTGCCGACGTGGAATATGCCAGCAAGATAGCGAACTTCTTTTTGGACGAACTGCTGCGCAATGGAACGACCACTGCATTGGTCTTTGGCAGCGTACATGCCAGCGCCGCAGAAGCCTTTTTTAAAGCCTCACACCGGCGTAATACACGTATGATCTGTGGCAAGGTAATGATGGACCGCGAAGCACCAGCTGCACTCTGTGACACCGCAGAGAGTGCTTATGCCGATAGTCGACAACTGATTGAAGACTGGCACGGCAAGGGCCGGCAGCTCTATGCCATTACACCGCGCTTTGCCATTACCTCAACGCCGGAACAACTGGCGGCGGCCGGAAAACTAAAGACTGAATTTCCGGATGTGTATGTGCAGACGCATATCTCTGAAAACCGTAGCGAAGTGGATTTTGTCGGTGCGCTGTTCTCTGATGCCAAAGACTATTTGGACGTATACGATCAGTATGGCCTGCTCGATAAAAAGACCGTGCTGGCCCATGGTATCCATCTGACTGAGCGTGAACGTAAACGCTTGCAGGAGACCGGTAGCAGTGTGGCCTTCTGCCCCACTTCCAACCTGTTTTTAGGCAGTGGCCTGCTCGATCTCAAACAGCTCGAAGCCGATGGCGTGTGTGTCAGCGTCGCCACTGATGTAGGCGGTGGCACCAGTTTTTCCATGTTGCGCACCCTGCACGAGGCATACAAAGTGTTGCAACTGCAAGGCCAGTCTCTTTGCCCTATGCGCAGCCTGTACATGGCCACGCTTGGCAACGCGCGCAGTTTGCATCTGGCCGACAAGATCGGCTCGTTGGAGGCAGGCAAAGAGGCCGACTTTACCATTCTGGATTTTAACTGCACGCCACTGATGGCGCTGAAGCAACAGCATTGCAAAACTCTACGCGAAAAACTCTTTGCCATGATTATGCTCGCCGATGATCGCGCGGTAGCCGCCACAGTCGTCGCCGGCCAGTGTCTGCATGAGCGCGACAAACATGCCACCAACCAAGCCGGGAGCCCCACCTGATGGACGCTTATTACTGGGACTGGATTAATCTGGCGGTACGCTGGTTTCATGTGATTAGCGGTATTGCCTGGATTGGCGCTTCATTCTATTTCGTCTGGCTCGACAACAACCTGCGTACACCGCCGCAATGGAAACAGGACAAGGGCATCGGCGGTGATCTTTGGGCCATTCATGGTGGCGGTTTTTATGAAGTGGCCAAATACAAACTGGGGCCCGAAGAGATGCCCAATCACCTGCACTGGTTCAAATGGGAAGCCTATACCACCTGGCTAAGCGGCATGGCTCTACTATGGATCGTGTACTACGTGGGTGCCGATCGTTATCTTATTGACCCGGCAGGCTGGGCGCTCACTTCGGGCGAAGCAACACTGCTTGGGCTAGGTTTTATCTTCGGTGGTTTTATCGTTTACGAAGGCCTGTTACGCACACCATTACGGCACCATGGCATGGTTTTTGGAGCCGTCTTGTTTGTCTTGCTCACGGCTCTGAGCTGGTTTGCCTGCGAGGTGTTTTCGCCACGCGGCGCCTTTATTCATGTGGGCGGA